>CAYRZL010000004.1:0-66669 GCA_964428795.1 uncultured Lachnospiraceae bacterium
GCTCAAGGTATTTCCGCTGATCTCTCCGCCGCTCATGTTAAAGGTACCCTCTGGCGCTACATAGACACCTCCGCCATAGGAATACTGAAGTGTGGAACTGTTTCCGCTGATCTTACCGCTCTTTAAGTTAAAGGTACCGCCGCCGGCTACATAGACGCCGCCGCCGAATACGGCATTTTGAATAGTTCCCATGCCGCCGGTAACAGTTCCGGTACCCTCATCACTGCTGTCCTCCAGAGTCAGGGTTCCGTTCACAGTCAGAACGCTGATCATAGCTCCGTCGGGAGTGCTCAGGATATTTCCGTTCAAATCTAATGTAATTTCTTTCTTAGCTGCAACCGTCAGTGTCTCGTATGTGGTACTGCAATCTGACAACAATGTAATCTTTGAAGCAGTTTCCAGACCGTTTGCATAAGCAAATGCCTCATTGACAGTTTTGAAGGAAATCGTATCCGTACCATTTGAAACGGTAGCTACATTCTCCTCAACACCGCTCGTATCCTCTGCCTCGTACAGAACCAGATAATATGAACCTCCCCAACGCACGCCATAACCTGCATCGGAGGTAATAGCATCCAATACGCCTTCGGTGTAAGAAATCGTATTGCTTCCGGTAATCTGAACCGTAGAACCGTCTGCCGGAATTGTTGCTGTGGTTACGCCAATATTGGCATCTTCATTCAGTGCTCCTCCTATCGAGAGAGTCTGATCTGCCGGGAGATATACATTATTCGCCTTCTCATCCACGGTGTTTCCGGTAATGACGCTACTGCCCTTGACGCTCAGCGTTCCATAATATGTGCTGGAATACCTGGATACATAGACGCCGCCACCGCTTTCGCCTGCCTCATTACCGCTAATCTCTCCGCCGCTCATGACAGCTGAACTGGAATATCTTGTATAACTATATAAATATACACCACCGCCATAGGAATCCGCCACGTTATCTTTGATATCGACATTATCATTTACCGTGAGCGTTCCTTTATATACACATATGCCTCCGCCATTTTCCGCATAATTTCCAGTAATAGTACAATCTTCAATGGTAAACGCAACCTGCGTATATATACCGCCGCCATATGTATCGGTCGTATTATCACAAATTTTTCCACCGTTTATAGTAGCTGTACCACTCAAATCATATATACCGCCGCCATATGTTTTGGCCATATTATCACTGATGATTCCTCCATCCATAGTAAACGTTGAGGTACTTGTGCCAGATCCTGTCAATCCAACGCCGCCTCCATTCGATGCTGCATTTTCGGAAATTTCCCCTCCACTCAGGGTAAATTTTCCGGCTTGCACATGTACTCCTCCGCCATAATTGGCAGATTCATTATTAGAAATGGTACCGCCTTTCATCTGGAAATCAGCACCTATTCCTACATATACGCCGCCTCCATAGCAATATGTATTTCCGGATACACTATTTCCAGATATAGTTCCGCTTTCCATATAAAAGCTGCCTGTCACATATACGCCGCCTCCATATGTACTCGTTCCGTCAACTATACCAAGTCCACCGGTAAGCTTTCCACTTGCATCTTCACTACTATCCTTCAATGTCAGGGTTCCGGCAACTGTTAAAATGCTCATCTGTCTTCCGGCTCTCGCCTTTAAAGTCTTTCCATTCAAATCCAGAGTGATTTCTTTGCCACTCGCAGTCATAAGAGTATTTTCCAACTCAAAATCCGACAAAAGTGTCACTGTAGCCGCCGTACTCAGACTGTTCGCATAGTCAAATGCATCACTGACCGAGATATACTTCTTCGTATCGGTTCCCTCATCTCCTGCAGAGGTTACGGTAACCGTATAATCCTCCGTTACAACAACCTTTATCGTATTAGTAGGATATTCGACCGCCGTTTCCCCGCTGCCGGATGTCACCATACAATAATACCAAGTGGTTCCTGCACTGGCTGTGGAAGGAGTATATTCTGCACTGACAGCATCTGAAATCGCCGTCCCTCCTGTATTGGAATCTGACGTATTACTGTACCACTGATAACTGAGATCACTTCCCAGTAAGCTGCTGGACTCCACGGTCAGTGTTTCCGCATTGTCATTTACAAGATAATATCCGGTGGCCGATGTAATATTTGCCGCATAAGTTGACATTTCCGCATAACCGGAATCAGCATTTTCCCAGAAATAATATCCTGCGTCAGAAGTAAAGCATTTCACAGCTGTTTTATAATATGTGGTACCCGACTCTGCACCGGTAACCTCCACTGGGGCGCCGTCTGCAGGGGCCGTCACTGTCGTTATTCCAACCTCCGCATTTTCAGTCAGCTTTCCACTCAAACTAATATATTGATTTTTCTGAAGATAAATATTATTCGCAGAACGAACCTGATTTCCCTCATCATCTGTTGTTACCAGAGTATTTCCGGTAATTACAGGTGTTCTGGACAGATTCAGGATAGTGGAGCTTGTATTATAAAACCATATTCCACCGCCGTATTTGGTTGCTTCATTATCGGTAATCTCACCGCCGGTCACGTTCATGGTTGTATCCGCTCTGGCATATACGCCTCCACCCTGGGTTCCGTGGTTTCCGCTGATTTCACCGGCTTTCATTGTAAAAGTTCCACCGGAAAAATAAATTCCCCCTCCAAGGATTCCCGAATTATCACTTATTCTGCCGCCGCTCATGGAAAATGTAGCCGGATAACTGCTGCTTCCTGTTACATACATACCTCCGCCAGACGACGTTGAGGTATTTCCGCTTATTTCACCTCCAGCCATAGTAATGCTAACTCCTCTGGAAGTACCGAACCTTACACCTCCGCCATACGACGTTGAGGTATTTCCGCTTATTTTACCTCCGCTCATAGCGAATGTTGCCGTATATTTAGTATTATAAATATATACTCCTCCGGCATAACTGCCTCCGGAGTTTTCACTTATCTCTCCACCGGTCATAGTGAATTTTATTCCATCCAGATAGAGTCCTATACCACCATTTCCATTTATTTTTCCGCTGCTCATGGTAAAGCTTCCCGAAGTAGTACTATATACATATACACCGCCTGACGTATTATTACATATTTCGCCGCCGTTCATGGTAAACAAACCTTTTGTATATACACCCCAACCATTTTGACCGCTGATTTCACCTCCATTCATGACAACAGTAGTCGCATACACACCTCCGCCATAGGACGCTGTGGTATTTCCGTTTATTTTACCTCCGCTCATGGTAAAGGTAGGTACTCCCACAACTCCATTATACGCCTCATTATTACAAATAACGCCGTCGTTCATGGTAAAGGTACCATTGGTTCCATACACGGCGCCTCCGTCAGTGCTTGTGTTTCCGTTTCCGCTGATGGTGCCGCCATTCATTTCCAATACGCTGGTGCTTGCCGACAGGTAGATTGCCCGGCTGCCGCCCGTGATTGTTCCGGAATTGTTTCCGCTACTATCCGCCAGCCTGAGTGTTCCCGCGACTGTCAGAATACCGATGGAAGTTCCTTCCGCAGCCTTCAGAGTATTTCCATTCAGATCCAGCGTGATATCCTTCCCTGCATCAACCGTAAGAGTATCGTCGACCTCGCAGTCCTCCAGAAGTATGACGGTGGAAGATGTACTCAAACCGTTTGCATAGGTAAATGCTTTACCCACAGTATTGTATGCCTTAAGCTCTGAACCGTCGTCTACCGCTGCAGAACCGCTGGATACGACTGTAACTTCCACAATATCCGAAGCTGTCTGAGCCTCAGTTTTCCCGGTTGCTTTTTCATTTGTATTTGATACAATGCAGTAATAAAAAGTCGTTCCGGATGTAGAGGTAGAAGGTATGTAACTGCTCTCCGTCGCATCTGAAATCGCTGTTGCTCCTTCCGCAGAATTTATCGAATTACTGTACCATTGATAGCTTAAGGTTCCACCATCTGTCACTTCCGCTTCCACACTCAACGCAGCAGCCTGCGCATCTTCAAGATATATTCTATCCTGAGGCTGTGTCACAATGACCGGAGTCTGTACATCATCAGACACGATAACCTGTGCCGTGTCAGAAACCGTTGACACAGACTGTTCTCCGTCAATACCGGGTGCTTTGTTCGTATTGGTCACCACACAGTAATAATAGAAGGTTCCCGCAGAAGCTGTAGAAGGCGTATAACTGCTTTCTGTAGCGTCTGTTATCGCATTTCCTCCTTTATTAGAGTCTTCTGAATTACTATACCACTGATAACTCAGTACGCCTCCGTCCTCCACTGATGCCTGCACTTCTAATGCTTCCGCAGAACCACCTACGACGTAATAAGCTCCTTCAGACTGATATTTGATAGTAGGTACAGCCGCATTCACCGGACGATAGATTTCCAGATATCCGGCTTCATTACTTCTTACCATATATCCTTCATCGGAAGTGAAATACGGTTTTGCCGTAATATAATATTCTGTTTCACTTTCCGTGGAAGTTACCTGAATCGAATCACTTGCTTCAAGTTTACCATCGAAATTTATGCCAATGTCAGCGCCTTCCTCCAATTCCCCCGCAAGCGTGATCATGCTATTATATAAGTAAACATTGCTTATATTTTCTCCAACCATGTTATCGGCTATCACAGGATTCCCGGACAAGTTGAAGGTACCTCCGCTATATATTCCACCAGATTTATTAGAAGCTGTGTTGCCGGTAATCGTTCCGCCATTCATAGAAAATGTTCCGTTAGAAGTGAAGACGAATACCCCTCCACCATAAGTACCGGTATTCCCAGTAATTGTTCCACCTGACATCGTAAAGGTACCTGCATACACACAAACGGCTCCTCCATAATAGCCATGATTTCCCGTAAGAGTTCCGCTTTCCATCACGAAATTTCCGGTACTGCCATAAACACAGACACCGCCTGCTAAATTGCCATGATAACCTCCGGTGATGGTTCCCGTCTCATTCTCACTGCTGTCTTTCAACGTAAATGTGCCGTTTGAAACATATATCACATAGGTCTTCACACCGTCTGCAACGCTTATTGTATATCCGGCAAGATCCAATGCAACGCTTCCTCCGGAGGATACGGAAAGGCCTGTGCTGATCTCACAGTTCTCCAAAAGTGTGACCGTTGCCTCCTCCGCTTCATTTGCCGCCTCAAAGGCCTGCTCCAGCGTATAATAGGTGGTCGCCGTATTTTCAGATTCCTCCCCCACAGTCACTTTCGCCGCATAGTTGTTCTTTACAGTTACCTGTACCGTATTTGACGGATATTCATTGCCCGATTTATCCGTTGCAACGTAGTAATAATATACGGTTCCTGCCGTTGTCGTGGACGGCGTATAGGAGGTTTCCGTAGCTCCATCTATTTTTTCACCACTGGTGTTGGATTTCTCTGTATTGGAATACCACTGACCGGACAGACCATCCCCCAAAACAGAGTTTATCCCCGCTGTCAGAGTCTCCGCCTCCATATCTACCAGATAATAACTTATTTCCGGCTGTACATTTGTTCCATACAATGACATTTCCAGATATCCGTCAGTATTTTCCCACACAAAATACCCCTGATCCGACGAAAAATACTTTGCAGCGTTCTTGTAATATCCGGTATCCGTTTCCGCAGAAGTAAACTTGGTACGGCTGCTCTCGGATGGAGTTTTAGCCACCGTAATTCCTACATCTGCACCGTCCTCCATCTCCCCATTAAGAATAAATGTTTGTCCGGACAGGATATAGACATTTGTCTCGTTCTCGCTGTCACTGCTTTTCTTATTCCCTGTAATAACGGGTGAACCGGATATATGAAGTTTATTATCCCCGGACGCATAAATTCCTCCGTACGATGCTCCTATATTATCCGTAATTGTTCCACCGCTTATATTTACAGTTCCATAATTGCTATATATACCGCCGTATCTGGTTCCGGTATTGCCACTGATCGTTCCGCCGCTCATATTTAAAATTCCCGAAAATGCAGCAACAGTAACACCTCCAGCATAGGATGTTGATGACGAAATGTTATTCGTGATGGCTCCATCCGTTATATTTATTGTATATCCGGAAACTCCGCCACCATTATTATCGGTGATTGTTCCGCCTGATATATTTATTACAGCTCCTTTATATCCAGCTGCATAAACACCGTAGGATGACGCATTGGCAACTGTCCCGCCCGTCATATTAAAAATGGCAGTCGGGTAATACAGATATACGCCTGATGTTCCGCCACTGACGGTCCCTTTGCCATCTTCACTGCTGTCCTTAAGAGTCAGGGTTCCCTTTACGGTCAGAATACAGATAGATGAAGATGACGATAAAGTCCTGCCCGCCAGATCCAACGTAATATCACTTCCATCAGAAACGGTCAGCGTGCTGTCTGTATCCACATCCGCCAGAAGCTTCACCGTTGATGCTTCTTCCAGTCCGTCCGCATAGGTAAACGCATCCTGTACAGAAAAAAAGCTTTCTGTCTCTGCATCTTCATCTCCCGTTGTCACAGTCACTGCATAATCTCTTACAACAACGGACACCATGTTTGAGGTGTAAGCCGTCTCCTCCTCCCCGCTTCCCGCTGTCACGACACAGTAATAATATGTGGTTCCTGTCGTTTCCGTAGACGGAGTATAGGAGGACTCTGTCGCCTGGGCGATCTTTTCTGCTCCTTCGCTGGAACTTGTCGAGTTCTTATACCACTGATAAGAAAGATCTGTTCCTAAAATGCCAGCCGCTTCCACAGTCAGGGCAGATGCCTCCGCATTTGTAATGTAGTATGTGGTTTCATCAGAAATAAAAGCCGCACTTGATGATAATACCACATAGCCTCCTTTACTTGCCCAGCTATAATATCCTCCATCAGAAACTAGATATTGCGCAGCTTCCCCGTAATAAGATGTCTCCGTCTCTGCCGTCGTGATCTGTACCGAGTTGCTTTCCGTAGGCGCCACAGCAGTGGATACACCTATTTTGGCATCCTCTGTCAGATCCCCATCCAGGATAATGGTACTTCCGGATACAAGATATACGTTAGACGCAGACCCGCTTGCAGCAACATTGCCGGAAATCACAGGTGAACCTGATACACTGAATTTGCATGCTGCTGCATACAAATAAACGCCTCCGGGATAATCGCCATACCCGGTGTTCCCACTAATTTTGCCCCCCTTCATAACGAATTTTGCTGTATTACCTGATAAATATACGCCTCCAACAGGACTGGAAGCCTTTCCTTGATTATTCGAAATGGTTCCGTCATTCATTGTAAATGTTCCAGTAACTACATTTACGCCAGTACCGGTGTTTCCACTGATTTCACCGCCATTCATAACGACTGTTCCACCATTTATAGAAATACCCTGAGATGAGATGTTACCACCGGCGCCCGTAATCCTTCCGCCATTCATAACAAATGTACCGTAAAATGTATTAATACAGCCATAACTGTCAAACAGTGTACCGGTACCTTCTTTGCTGCTATCTTCAAGGGTTAGCTTCCCATACCGGATGTTAAATAATATATTTTCTCCAGATCCAGTCAGCTTGTAGCCTGCCAGATCCAGTGTAATATCCGCTCCACTGGGAATAGTTATCTGGCTCGAAACACTACAATCCGCATAAAGTGTTACTGTACACGGATCGGTCTGGCTGTTGGCATAAGTGAACGCTGCATCGACCGAGCTATAAGATGTCAACGTATCTTCTACCGTAACAGTGGCAACATAATCCACTGTTTCCGCATGAGCGGTTATTGTCGATATCGGCAGCATGCTGACGCACAGGAGAAATGCCAACAGAAAGCTGAAAAACCGTCTGGTTATCTTTTTCCCTTCTTCTTTTATATAATCATACTTTCTTTTCATTTGTGTCTCCATTTTTCTTTGTAACCTGTTTTTTCACATCTGCCAAACACTTCCGGATGCTTCTGCGTCCCCTCTGGTTCTCTGTGTCCTTTTGATGTGATGTTTCTAATTTATTCCCTGCAGGAACTCTAAGGCGGCTCCCGGGCATGTCCGGGACCGCACTGCGTCTCCTGGAAAATGCATACCATTTTTCCCCTCATCACTTTCATCCCCCATATCATAAGCAATTCCAGTATAAAACACTCTCGGTTTCCCTACCTTATGACTTTTCCTTTTATTACAGAGTAAGTCCCGGAAGCTGTCGTTATCTTCCCGCTGTAGGTGAAATCTACCTTTCCGTTTTTGATATACCACCAGCCTTTACTGTTTTTGGCAACTCCGCTAAAATTCATGTTTACTTTTCCCCCGTAAACATACCACCAGCCATTGGCGTTTTTTGCCACGGTGTTGGCAGTAAAATCTACCTTTCCGTTTTTCACATACCACCAGCCATTCTTGTTTTTCGCTACAGTGTTGGCAGTAAAATCTACCTTCCCATTTTTGACATACCACCAGCCGCTGGCATTTTTGTAATTTGCCACTCCGGTGTAGGTAAGCTGCACCTTTCCACCGACCACATACCACCAGCCATTTTTATTTTTCGCTACAGTGTTGGCAGTGAAGTCTACCTTGCCATTTTTCACATACCACCAGCCATTTGCATTTTTATAATTTGCCACTCCGGTGTAACTGTAGCTGCCGGTCTGCACTCTGCCTCCTGCCACATACCACCAGCCGTAGGTTCCGTCTATCGTGCTTTTCCCTTTGGAATCTTTATCCCGGATCACGCTATATGCAGAAAAGTCTACCTTGCCATTTTTAATGTACCACCAGCCGTTTGCATTTTTCTGAAATCCCGTGTAGGAGGTCTGGATCTTTCCATCTATGTAGTAAGCCCACACGCCCTCCGATTTGCATACACCGTTTAAGGTCTGCGTATTGGTACCGGTTTCGGTTCCGTCTTCTTTGCCGCTCTCATCCGGTTCCTCCCACTCTTCCATGGAAAAGGTTCCGTCCGCCGCATTGTACACGCAGTTCATGTTTTCTCCATTGACAGTGACAACGTGGTCTTCCGGCGTCACATACAAATACAGTTCATAATTTTCAGTACTGATCCAGTTTGTCGTTGTATCACTGATAGAAACTGCTGCGCTGTCCGGAGATTCGTTTACATATCTGTAATTATGCAAACCGCCGCTGTACACATCCGATCCGTCCACCTGTACGCTGTAATCATCCGCATCCTCAAACAGAGTGGTATCCAGTGTCAGCAGAATCACTTCAGAACCGTCGGCATTTACTTTTTCGGCTGTAATTGCCACATCGTTGACGCCATATGTATCCAGTCCCCAATAGCTGTACGCATTATTGTCAACGTAAGTACGGATGGATCCTCCTGTAACGACCAGGGTACCTCCCTTCGCATCGTTTCCCGAAGCGTATCCGCCTCCGCCTATGGCTGCGCCGGTCCAGTCCACATTTATGGTAAGGGTTCCATTGTTCATATATACCGTTCCCCCGGAAGTACCTCCGCTGCTTCCTGCACCTCCGCCTATGGCTGCGCCTCGGGCATTAGCAATAAGATAAAGTTCCCCACCATTAATCGTAATGTCCCCGGTTGTTCCCGTTGCGGATGAACCGGTGCCGATGACAGCTCCCTGCTTCGTTCCCTTGGCAAAGATGCGGCCGCTTTCAAAGGTAATCTGCCCATTTGCTTCGCCACTGTCACCGCCGATTCCTGCGGACTGGGAGTTTTTGTACAGATACAAAACTCCCGTACCTTCATCATCCGGAAGATCCGCCACAGTCAGTGACGCATCTGCTGGAACGTGGATCGCAGAATAATCTGACCCGTCATTATCTATCAGATTTGTTCCTGCCAGACAAAGCGTATTGCCCGTGCCGGTAAATTCGATCACACTGTCTGTTTCAGCAGAATCTCCGCTGATACGCACGTTCGAGAGTGTCAGCTGTGTACCGCTGTTTTTACACAGAATAGACAGATTTTCGTACACTGTGTCAGTGCTGCCGGTCAGGGTTACATTTTCCGCTTCCACCGTAATACTGCCGGTGGCATTGTCTGCAATGACGTAGGTTCCATCCTGAACTATGGTCTCACCCCCGGCAATCTGATTTCCGGACGATCCACTGTCGGCAGTGCCAATTTCGGTATCTGCCGCAAGAACAGTACCGGAACTTCCCGCCAGTATGGAGCACATAATTACACCTACGAAAAACCTATTCCTCATTTTATTCTTCATAATGAGATACCTCCGTCTGTTTATAAAATTATATAGTTCAACAACAGCTTTATCCCTTGCGGTCAATCTGCTGCATGGTTCCCGGGGCTAGAATACAACCTTCCCTTTCACAACCTTCCATGTCCCATATTTGTTGGAAGCTTTGCCGGTGTAGGTGAAATCTACCTTGCCGCTCCTGATATACCACCAGCCGCTGGCATTTTTGTAATTTGCCACTCCGGTGTAGGTAAGCTGCACTTTGCCTCCCACCACATACCACCAGCCATTCTTATTTTTTGCCACGGTGTTGGCAGTAAAGTCTACTTTTCCGTTTTTGATATACCACCAGCCGCTGGCATTCTTGTAATTTGCCACTCCGGTGTAGGTAAGCTGCACTTTGCCTCCCACCACATACCACCAGCCATTCTTGTTTTTCGCCACAGTGTTGGCAGTAAAGTCTACTTTTCCGTTTTTGATATACCACCAGCCGTTGGCATTCTTGTAATTTGCTACTCCGGTATAGGAGGTCTGTACTTTACTTCCCACCACATAGTACCAGGTTCCCTTGCTGAGAGCCCCTGTGGTATCTTTGATGACGCTGTTCTGTTTAAAGGTTACCTTACCGTTCTCGATATACCAGCTTCCGTTCTCGTTGGTGGCAAATCCGGTATAGTCGGAAACATACCTGCCGTTTTTCACATAATACCAGCCGGAGCTTCCGTCTATGGTTCCCTTCACCACATCGATGCCGCTGTCTTTATATCCGGCAGTGGATATACTGCCCTCTGCAAAGTAATACCAGTCGCCGCCGCTTAGTGCGAAACCGCTGTCTCCACCGATTTTCTCATCACCGCCGGTCACATCATCTCCACCGCCGGAAGCTGCCGTGACTGTGATCACTGCAATCTCAGAAACTGCCGACACCTGCTGCTGTCCGTCTACATTGTCATTCGTATTTGTGACCATACAATAGTAATAAAAGGTTCCTTCTGTATCTGTGGAAGGCGTATAGGATTCCCGATTTGCCCCGTCTATAGCCTCGCCGTCCGTATCCGAATCACTGTAACAGATATACCATTGGTAGGTTAATGTTCCACCGTCAGATACATTCGCCTCCACCTCCAGAGCTACAGCTTCATCACCCACTATGTAGGAAGCGTTCTGGGGCTGTACGGTAAATGCCGGCGTTTTTGCATCTTTCGGAGAAGTATCCAGCCACAGCACCACATAACCGGTGCCCTTGGTGCGTACATCATATCCAGCATCGGAGAAGAAGTACTTCACAGATGATGGGGCATATTTTAAGGAACTTGCCGTCACTACAATATCTTCATCCTCCGTAGGATCCTTCTGTGTGGTTATTCCCACGTTCGCCCCTACACCAAGAGCTGTACCCAAGGCGATAGTCATGCCTGTGGGAAGATACAGGTTGTTGGAAAAGCCATCCACTGTATTTCCCACAAGGAACGGCGCACCCTCCATCACGATGGTGCCTCCGGCATATACGCCGCCGCCGGATGTAGCCGCAGTATTTTCAGTAATTGTTCCTCCATTTATATTGAAGGTGCCTCCTCCGACGTACACACCGCCTCCTGAAACAGATGCCTTATTTCTGCTGATTGTACCGTCGTTCAGTGTGAATATACCTCCTCCTATATAGATGCCTCCGCCATAGGATTCGGCTGTATTATCTGCCACCTGACCGCCGGACATTGTACATGTACCACTGTATACATAAATGCCTCCTCCATAGGTATCAGCCGTATTATCCGTGATTTCACCGCCGCTCATGATAAATGTGCTGTCAGTGTACACATAGACTCCGCCCCCCGATGTGGATGCCGTATTTCCCTCAATAACTCCTCCGTTCATCGTAAAGGTTCCGCTGTTTACATAGACCCCACCTCCTGCATGTTCGATGCTGGTGGAGCTGTCCGCCGTATTTTCTGAAATCCGTCCGCCGCTCATGACAAAGGTTCCGTTTTTCGCTACATACACACCTCCACCCTCATAGTAGGCTCTATTCCCGCTGATCGACCCACCGATCATATAGAAGGTTCCGGATGTGCCGACATACACGCCTCCGCCGCTTCCTGAGTTAAAGGAACCGGAAATGATAGATGTTCCTTTTCCTCCTGTAATTTTCCCTGCATCCGTTCCGCTGCTGTCCTTCAAAGTCAAAGTTCCGTTTACCGTCAGAACGCTGATATATGTGGCGGCGCTCAACGTATGTCCCGACAGATCAAGCGTTATATTTTTCCCTTTGTCCACTGTCAGGGTCTTATCCGTCTGACTGTCCCAGAGAAGTGTGAGTGTACACGGAACATCAATGCTGTTTGCATAGGAAAAGGCATCTCTGACGTCCGAATAGTAGGTCAGATTCTCACCGTCGTCTACAGATACCGCTTTTTCTGTAGCCACGACAATTTTTACTATATTACTTAAATATTGTGTCTGTACTCCGTCTTCCCCTTCGGCAGTAAGAATACAATAGCAATAGTATGTTCCAATTGTATCCGTGGACGGTATATAAGAAGCATCAGTCTCTCCATCAATCAACCGAGCATCTGCGTATTCGCTGCTATTACTGCGATACCACTGGTAAAAATATTCCCCGGTCATTGCATGGTTTAACTCTGTACCGACAGCCCCTGCTGTCACTCCGGCCTCATAACCGGCATCCTGCACATTGGTAAGCCGCACCCCATAGGACGCCATATATATATACCCGTTCTCTCCCGTCCATGTGTATCCGCCTTTGTCCGAAAAGAAATACGATGCTGCTGTTTTATAATAATCAGTGTCTGTCTCTGTCTCTGTAATTTCCACTTCTGCATTATCGGTCAATGCAGCAGCCGTAGTCACACCGATCTCTGCACCCGGAATAAGATTTCCGGACAGGACAATCGTGTTCCCTGAGGACAGATATACATTGTCCGGAGCATCCGTCTTTGTATTTGTATTTCCGATAATGACCGGAGAACCGCTCAGGTTGAAGGTTGCTTTACTCGCTATGTATACGCCTCCTCCGCCTAAACCGCACGTATTTCCTGTGATGGTTCCTCCATTCATCGTAAAGGCTCCGCCATCCTCCACATATACGCCGCCTCCGTAACGTGTAATCGAATTATTGGAAATCATTCCTCCGCTCATGATAAAGGCTCCGCCATCCTTCACATATACGCCGCCGCATGCATCATCTGATGAACCGCGAGCTACCCTATTTTCGCTGATCGAGCCGCTCTCCATGTAAAATTCTCCCCCGCTTTCGACGATCACAGGTCCGAAATAAGAATTCAGACCTGCCGCAGTCACCTTCCCGCTTCCGGAAACACTCTCATCTTTTAATATCAGTGTTCCGTTTACATGAAGAAAATTTGTGGCACCGCTACCAGTATACGTTAATACATTTCCATTCAAGTCAAGCGTTATACTTGTTCCATTATTCACAGACAGGGATGTGATGGATGCGCAATCTGCAAGGAGTATGATTGTGGATTCATCCAGTGAATTTGCATAAGTAACAGCGGACTTTATGGACTGGTAACGGATCATATTTCCTTCATGATCCATCACACCTGCCACATATGTATTCTCATCCTCCGTGATGCATAACACCAGGTATCCGTTTTTATCTGTACGAACCGTATAACCGTCATCGGACACAAAGTACTTCGCTCCATTCAGGTAGTAAGCAGTGTCATTCTCCACATCTGTGATCTGAATCAGTTCATCCTCCCCCGTCATGGAAACTTCGGTCTTCACACCAATCTGCGCACCGTCCTCCAGATCTCCGGACAGAGTAATGTACTTTCCATCCGAAAGATAGACATCGTTATCAGAACTGCCGGACAGATTTCCTATGATCACCGGGGAACCCTGCAGGTTAAATGTATAACTGCCCGTCAGGTAAATACCTCCCCCATAATAGTAATATAAGCCCGATTTTCCGGGAGATGTATTTCCCGTTACCTCGCCACCGCTCATTGTCAATGCAGCCCGGGACACATAGATTCCGCCTCCGCTGCCGGATGCCTGATTACTGCTGACCGCTCCGCCGCTGATGCTGCATGTGCTTTTGGAATACAGGTAAATTCCGCCTCCACCGCCGGAAGCAGTATTCTCCGAAACACTTCCCCCTTCCATGGAAAAGCTGCCCTTCACATAGACTCCTCCTCCGTAAGATGCACTGTTCCCTGCGATGCTGCCGCCCTTCATTGTCAGGCTGCCGCCTGCGTACACATAGGCGCCTCCTCCATAAGCTATACCGCCTCCTCCTGTGATCATACCCCCTTCCTCACTGCTGCTGTCCGTCAGCGTCAGCGAACCGTACACATTCAGCACCCGGACACTTCCGTTGGCGCTGATCGTATGTCCGGACAGATCCAGAGTAATATCCGTACCCTCGGCAATGGTCAGGGCAGCAGAAGTCTCACAGTCTGCAAAAAGAGTCACTGTAGCTGCTGTTGACAGATTGTTTGCGTAAGTAAAAGCATCTTTCACTGTATCATAATAGGTTGTCTCTTCTCCGCTGCCGACGCTGGCCGCATATGTATCCTTCTGCATATCATCTGTCTGATCATCCGCCGCAAGAGCCACGGAGGGCAGCATCCCGACGCACAGAACCAGACTCAGCAACCAAGCACAAAATCTTTTGTTGTTTCTCACCGGAATACGCTTACTCTTCTTCTCCATGATTTCTTCCTCCTTCTATATTTTCTCTGATATTTAAAATAGCTTCCTTCCACCGTAATACCTGCCAAGATACAAAGCAGTCCCAACAGCAGCCACATATGTCCCCTGTTGGTTTCATCTTTCACTGCTTCTTCCACCTTTTCCAGTATCTCGTAAATCTTTGCTTTCTGTGCAGAGCCTCCTTTCCGGGATGATCCACCCTCCGATACACTTCCTCCTCCGGATACTTCTGAAGCGGTAGTCGTCTCCCCAGTCTCAATGGATGCTGCCGTTTTCTCTGCTGAACGGCTCTCTGCCGCAGCTTCCTGTGACTTAGCAGAAGCGATCACTGTCTTTGTGGCAATAGAGTCGTCTGTATCGCCATCCACGGACCTCAAAATAGTCTCCGCTGTCTCAGCAGTATTTTGCTGAACAAGTATGGCTTCCGACAGAATACTTTCTGAAAACCCTGCCGTTCCGCCATTGCCACGACCTGATGCATGATCGGATCCTCCGTTTGTCTCGTTTCCATCTCCCTGATTTGCTCCGCCTCCGCTGCCGTCTCCCGGAGTATCCCCGTCACCGGATTCTGCTCCGCCTCCATTTCCTCCATTGACTGTTACGGCTGCAATGGCTGATGTGGTGGACGCCGTTTTCTTCCGCGTTACGTTATTATTTGTGTTTGTCACTATACAATAGTAATACCAGATACCTGCTTCATCTGTCGGCGGCGTATAGGACACTTCTGTGGCTCCGGCAATTTTTTGGCCGCCGCTGTTCTTAGCCGTACTGCTGCGGTACCACTGATAGCTGAGCGTACCCCCGTCCGTAACGGCAGCCTCCACGGTCAGAGCATCCGCATTCTCTCCGATCATATAACTGCCATTTTCAGGCTGTATCAGAATGGACGGATCCTGTGCGCCGGTCACCTTCCGATAAAGCTCCGCATATCCGCCCACATTCGCCCGTATATACCAGCCGCGATCCGAGGACAGATAAATTGCCGCACTCTGGTAATAGTCCGTATCTTCCTCAGTGGCTGTCACCTGCACCGACTTGCTTTCAATGGGTGTCACTCCAGTGGTCACTCCCACATCGGCGCCCCACATCAGTTTTCCTGAGAGGATAATCTGCTGGCCTGACCGCAGATAGACATTGTTTGCAAGATAATTTGATTTATTTCCTTTTATTACGGGTGTACCGGAGATCCGAAAGACGCTGCCATACGCAAGATATACGCCTCCTCCCGCTGCATCTGCCGTGTTCCCGGTAATCTCTCCCCCGGTCATGATAAATGTACCGCCGGAGACATACACCCCTCCGCCATTGTAGCCAGCCGTGTTTCCGGAGATCGTTCCGCTCCTCATCGTAAAGGTTCCATTATTATACACATACACTCCCGCACCTTTGCCATTTTTTGAGCAGCCGGTGATAACGCCGGTACCTCCACTGTCAGTCAGCGTCAGATTCCCAT
This sequence comes from uncultured Lachnospiraceae bacterium, assembly GCA_964428795.1. GTDB lineage: Bacteria > Bacillota > Clostridia > Lachnospirales > Lachnospiraceae > CAYRZL01. Next base: position 16,237 of record CAYRZL010000004.1, read on the forward strand.
GTACCTTCAGAATGCTTACGTTGGTCATCGTAACTGCAGCCCTTAAAGTATAGCCTGCAAGATCCAGGATAATGGTTCTGCCGGAATGTGTATCCAATGAGGCGAATATCTCATAATCCCCAAGTAAAGTGACCGTGCATACTCCGGAAAGAGCATTTGCGTAATCAAACGCCTCTTCCACCGTCTCATAATAGGTCACATTTCCATAGGAATCCTCCACCTGTGCAAACCAGGTGCTGTAAAACTCCACATATCCGTTCGAATTAGCACGCACTCCATAACGCCGATCCGAAGTAATGCATGATACAGCCGAACTATAATAGGAAGTACCTGCCTCTGTCGTCGTCACCTGCACTCCATCCAGATTATCTGCCTTCTCCTCCGTATACACACCGATCCGGGCATCTTCCGTTAAGGATCCTGCGAGGGTAATCGTCTGTCCTGTCTGCAGATATATATTATCTACTACATTCCCGCCCTCATTTGATGCGATCACGGCAGATCCGCTGAGACAGACGGTGCTTTTTCTGTCAAAGACCACACCACCGCCACAATCTCCTGCCTTATTTCCAGTAATGGTACCCCCGGTCATCACGAAGGTTCCTCCGGAAATATACACAGCACCCCCTGATCCTTCCGCCGTATTTCCGGATATAATGCCTCCGGACATAGTCAGACTCCCTTCCAATACATAGACGGCTCCGCCATTTTCTGCATAACCTCCTGTGATCGTCCCTTTTCCACTCCAGGTACTGTCCGTAATGTTTAATGTCCCATTAACCAGCAGCATTCTGCAGGATGTCCCGTCTTTTGCTGCCAACATTCTGCCTGACAGGTCAAGAGTAATATCCTGACCTTTTTTCACTGACAGAACCCCGCTGATCTGACAATCTGTCATCAACGTAACCTTGCACGGATACGGCTGTGCATTTATATAGGAAAATGCCCTCTCCAGAGAAAAAAAGTATGTAATATCGCCCTTACTGTTTTCAACCTTCGCTTCGTACTCTTCCATATACAGTTCCAGACAGCTGTTTCTACTGCGCACGCCATACCTGTCATTATCAGGCATGACATGAAACAACGCCAAATCAGGATTGCTGATTTTTCCCGTAATTGACACCGGAGTCACCGACGTAACTGCAACGGCGGTGGTCACTAATATCTGACCTGACGTAAACGCTTCCGACACCGCAAAGGTCTTTCCTTTGGAGAGATATAGATTGTCGGACTCCCCATTCACCGTGCTTCCAGAGATAAAGGCGCTGCCCCCTGTTCTGATTATGGTGTCTCCCCCCATGACATAGACGCCACCACCGGCGCTTCCCGCTGAGCAGCTCGTAATCTCGCCTCCAGTCATCTCGAAGGTCCCGGGCACGGAGCTGTTCGAAACGCCCGGCACATAGACGCCGCCGCCATAAGAGTCGGCTGTGCATTCACGGATAGATCCCCCGGTCATAACAAACGTACCTACGCCTTTAAGATTTATCGGAATCGAATACACACTATACCCGACGGCTCCTCCATTCGATGCGCTGCAGTCGATAATGCTTCCGCCGGACATGCTGAAAATCCCATAACTGAAAAATACGGCGCCCCCGCTTCCTGTTGCACTGCAGTCCCGGATTGTTCCTCCTTTCATTGTGAAAGTACCGGCGCGTCCTTCCTCCGGATCACCTCCCATAGACACAGCTCCCCCATTTCCGGTGACAGAACAATCCTGAATCGTTCCGCCCTCCATGATAAAATCCGAATCAGATACGCTCACACAGCGGTTTCTTCCGCCGATGATTGTTCCCGTACCGGTCTCACTGCTGTCTGTCAGTGTAAAGGTTCCCTCATTCACTACCGAAATGTATCTGTCATTCAGCGTCACCGTATAACCGGACAGATCGAGAGTGATGTTCCTTCCGCTGACGCTCAATATCCCGTCCGCCTCACAGTCCATCAGCAGGATGATGGTGCAGGCAGTCCTCTGCCCGTTTGCATAGGTAAACGCATCCTTTAAACTGTCGTAATATTTTTCATTCAATGATCCTCCCGTAACCTTCGCCACGCAATCCTCATAAAGATTATCTACACAAACCTCTATGTAACCGTTCCCATTAAGCCGGGTCGTATATCCTTTGTCTGAGCTGAAATACTTCAGTGACGTCTTATAATAGGCTGTGCTCTTCTCTGCCGAGGTAACCGGAACTGCCACATCCCCGGACGGAGCAGTCTGCGTGGTTATGCCGATAGACGCTCCCTCTTTAAATTCCCCTGCCAGAGTGACAGTCTTTCCGGATGCCAGATAGAGGTTGTTTGCCCCGCCGTTTACCGTGTTGCCCGTGATCACCGGCTCGCCGTAGAGTTCAAACACATAACCGTCCGAAACGTACACGCCTCCCCCGGAGGTACCTGCCGTATTTCCGGTGATCTCTCCTCCGCTCATGGTGAATTTTCCCAGTGCAGAATCCCATCCGTAGATGCGGACGCCTCCCCCGGAGACATCTGCCGTATTCCCGGTGATGGATCCGCCGGTCATGGTGAATTCCGCCCGCCCGTTATATACACCGGCTCCGTAATCTGCCGTATTCCCGGTAATAGAACCGTCTGACAGGGTAAACGTACTTTCTTTATCCAGATACACGCCTCCCCCGGAGGTTTTCGCGGTGTTTGAAGAAATCTCACCGCCGGCCATGGTCAGACTTCCTTTTACATAAACGCCTCCCCCGTTAGTGGCACTGCCCTTTCCGATGCTTCCTCCGGACATGACGAATTCGCCGTCCGCGCATATATATATATTTCCTCCGTTGGTTGCATTGCCGCCGCTGATGCTTCCTCCGGACATGAAAAATACGGCGCCGGCGTCCACATACACGCTTCCGCCGTATGTGGCGCTGCCACCGTATATCATTCCTTTTTCCGATCCGCTTCCGCTGTCCGTAAGAGTCAGCCTGCCGAAAACCTTCAGAACCCGGATCCTCGCTCCATCAGATATGCCCAGTGAATGACCCGCCAGATCCAGAGTGATCTCTGCGCTGCTTTTTACCTCCAGAGCCGTGTCCGTCTCACAATCTGCCCACAGACGGATGGTACATGCAGTGTCAAGCCCGTTTGCATAGGTGAAAGCTTCTCCTATGCTGTCATAATATGTAACGCTTTCCTCTGCATCCACAGATACGCTATATTCCTCTGCATCCTGTGCGGCATCTCCTTCTCCGGTCTCATCCTGCGCAGTATCTCCTTCTCCGGTCTCCTCCTGTGCGGTATCCGCCTCTTCGGTCTCTTCCTGCGCAATATTCTCGTCCTTATTCTGCACATCATCCAAAGCCAGAACGGTGCCGGACAGCATGCTCACGGACAGCGCCAATACCAGCATCAAGCTAAGCAATTTTCGAAATCTTCTCATTTTGTCATTCCTTTATATAATTCTTTTGTTCTGTTTTATTCATTTTTATTCTTTTTTATTATGTTTTCTATATATTTATTCTTATACCATATTTTTCCTGCTATCTCTGTTGTCTGAACAACCAAAAGCAAATAGTTTTTATCACTTTCCTCTCCGGCAGCAAAACAACCGACTGATTTACGTTTTGAAAATCAGTCGGTCGTGTAAATACCTATTTTACGGTTCCGTTCATCATCCTGAAACGACCTTCCCCTTTTTTACCGTGTAGGTCTTTTTGCTGACGGTCACCTTCCCGGAATAGCCAAACTGTACTTTTCCCTTCTTTACATACCAGCTTCCCTTGCTGTTCTTCTGGATACCGGTATAGGTAAACTGTACCAATCCGCCTTTTACATACCACCAGCCGCTTGCGTTGTTTGCCAGTCCGGTATAGCTGAAATCCACTTTACCCTTTGTAACCTTCCACCAGCCGTTCTTATTCTTCGCCACGGTGTTGGCGCTAAAGTCTACCTTTCCGTTTTTGACATACCACCAGCCGTTTGCATTTTTATAATTTGCCACTCCGGTGTAGGTAAGCTGCACCTTGCCGCCCACCACATACCACCAGCCGTTCTTATTTTTCGCCACGGTGTTGGCGCTGAAATCTACCTTTCCCTTTTTGATGTACCACCAGCCATTGGCATTTTTATAATTTGCCACTCCGGTGTAGGTAAGCTGCACCTTGCCGCTCACAACATACCACCAACCAAATGTCCCGTCGACGGTACTTTTTCCTTTGGTATCCTTGTCCCGGATCACGCTGTTTGTGCCGAAATCCACATAGCCGTTTTTGATGTACCACCAGCCGTTTGCATTTTTCTGAAATCCGGTGTAAGAAGTCTGAATCTGTCCGTCCACATAGTATGCCCACACTCCGTCTGACTTGCATACGCCGTTTAAGGTCTGATTCGATGTCGAGGTAACTGCACCCTTATTTTCACAGTCCGTGACAGAAGCATTTCTTTCATATCCGGCGATACCGCCCACTGAATCATATCCGGTAACCGCAGCCGTATTCCGACAGTCCGCAACAGTCAGACCGGAACCGGCATAACCTGTGATGCCTCCCACATATTTTCCATCGGATGTGACGGAGCCTGTGTTGACACATGCGGTGATTTCCGCATTTTCCCCCGCCGCATAGCCTGCGATGCCTCCGGTGTAGTCTCCGGTGGCTGTCACATCGGCGGAGACTGTCACATTTTCGATGCGACCGCCTACCATTCTTCCCGCAGCCGCTCCCGTATAGGCAGATCCGGTGACGGTTCCGGCAATGCTCAGATCTTTGATCACTGCTCCGTCTGTAATTCCGGCAAAGAGCCCGCTGTAATAATTGGCGCTGTCACAGGAAAGGGTGACCGTATATCCTGCGCCGTCAAATATGCCGGCATAGTAATGGTTGATCGTGTTGCTCTCCGTCTTACGTCCGATGGGAAGCAGACCGGAGCCGGTCAGATCAACGTCGTTTAATAGAACCGCATTCAAATCTGCACCGTTCGTCACCTGATTGGCAAACCACCTCATATCGTCCACCGTGGATATCCGAACCGTACCGTCGATCACCTCAGGCGCTTCGGATTCCAGCATGGTGATGGGAACGGTGACCGTCTGAGTGGTCTCTTTATATGTATAATAGAATGTGATCTCCGCGGTGTCGCCTGATAAAGGCTCCGAAGAGTATTCCAGTGCTGCAGTCACGTCACTGTTCAGACCGTTTGTGTAATACGCCCGCACGACCATTCCCGTAATGTCAAAGCTCTCGCCGACGGAATATAAGGTGCTGGTCGGGAGCGTGGCAACCACTATGCGTTCCAGCTCATTCGGCTCCACCGTGATGGGATATGTGTAGCTGTAGTCCACTCCGTCATATGTACCGGACAGGGTGACCCGGGTATCCCCCAGAGCGATCTGATCCTCCCCGTTTTCGTAGATAACGGTATAATCCTCGATCAGCGCCCCCGTACCGTCGCTGTACTGCGCCCGGATCAAAAGGGTATCCACGTCAAATGTCTGTCCCTCCACGTAGTCCGTGACCGGTGTTCCGGTAACCGTGATTCGCTCCAGAACCGTATCATCCTGTATAAAGATGCGGGGAACGGGCATACCGGTCACGTCATAGGCAAGCAGCCCTGATGTATAGGAATGCACCCGGGTCATTGCCTGGGCGATCCGGTCTGAGATCCATGTGCAGTCCGCACTGGATGTCCAGTCCCTTCCGGTTCCGTTCAGACTTTCCAGAAACTCCTCTCCCTTCATCAGCTCCGGCGTCTCCACGGCGTAGTAAAGGTCAGCCCTGGTAGGATTGTAGATCGCCGGATTCACGGTCGCAGCGGAGGATCCGGTCAGGTAATAGCAGTTGCGCCAGATTGCGCCTCCGTTATTTGTGCCGAGGGACTGTGCGGCTTCCTTATTCGAATTGTCCGCACCTACATAGCCGAAATTGTAGCAATTAACCACAGTAGCCTCGGAATTTCCGATGATACCGCCTGCATTTTTGTTATAGGAAGTACAGATATAGCCAAAGTTGACACAGTTTTGGACTATGAGGTTGTTCCAGCCTGAGCCCGCGATACCGCCCAGCCCCTTGGCGTCCGTATTTTTCACGGTTGCAAAGTTTATGCAGTTTCGGATCACCGATCCATTGGACTGACCGTTTTTCCCCACAATGCCTCCCACAGAACGCCTTCCGTAGATGATGCCGTCCACCGCCACATTTTCCACTGCGGGGGAGGCGTAACGGTCCTTCGAATCATTATCGTGAGTGCCCATACGTCCGATGAGACCGATAGCCTGGGAATCGCCAAAGAGGTTTGCATAGCGGTAACAATAAATGTTGTAAACCATATGTCCCTGCCCGTTGAAATCCCCGTTGAAGGACGCGCTCAGCCGGGTGTAGCTGTTGGTCGTATCCATAGAATACTGTCCTCCGATGGGCATGTAGTTTGGTCCGGACCAGTCCGTGATCTCTGTAGTGTCTCCCGTGCAGACTCCCCCCATGTCGAGATCCGCCGTCAGAAGGATCGTCTTGCCGGAAAAATCTTCTGCGCCGTACCAGTAATCGTCGGTGGTAGTCTGATTATTCTCACCGCTGGTCTCACCGGTTCCGAAGACAGCCTCCAGCAGGGTGATATCCCCCACCACAACAGTGGTTCCCTGATCCGAGGTATAGACATTATACAGGGATTCTGAGTACCCGGAGGGATGTCCCTCCTCATCCACATCCGGGATGTATACATTTTTCAGCGTCTCCGAGGCGGTGGTGGGATAGTTGTTGAATATGCCGTTCACAAGAGCCGCGGCCCCCGCCAGCTGTGCGCCGTAAGAAATTTCATAGGTGTCTGCATCCGGGTCATACCATGTCAGATCAACGGTTCCGTCCCAGACAACGGAAACAAAATCCGCCGTGACTGTCACGCAGTCATCCGGCAGCGTGAAAGTATAAACCGTGCCGGATGTATCATCGGTTTTTGCAGGTGTCAGCGTCTCCCATGTCAGGTTATCCTCCTCTCCGTAGGACAGACGCAGCTGCGCCGGATAGTAACCATCCTCCGGAGCTGCCGTGACCGTGACGGTATCTCCCTGCCTTGTGCCGGTGAGGGAAACGTCAACCTCTCCCTCGCCCGTCACCGCCGTGTATACTCCGCGCAGCGTCCCGTCCGTAAAAAAGGCGTCCGCATCCTCATCATATGTATAGGTTGCGCCCAGGCTGTTGACTGTAATGTCATGCTCCGTCCGGTCTACATAGAAATATAAATTATCATCCTCTGACGCGATCCAATATGACATGGGATCCGTACTGCCGGACTGTTGATATGCGAAGCTGTCAAAGGAGCTGCCATGCAGGGGTCCTTCATAGAAGGGAGCACCGTCCACCAGTACCGTATAAAGCTGCGCTGTGCCAAACAGAGTACTGTCCAGCGTCAGCAGGCTCACCGGATTTCCATCCTCATTCTGCATGACGTCCGTGACAGCTTCATCATTCGTGCGTATGGAACCGCCTGATACCGTCACCGTACCTCCAATGGTTTCTCCGGCGCCGTTTGCATACAGGGCGATGGATCCGCCCGAAACCGATACGCTGTCTCCTCCGATGAGTGCGCCTGTACCGGAAGCCTCCAGATACAGCTCACCTCCCTCCACGACGATACCGCCGGCGGCTTCGGCTTCAGCTCCGGATCCGATGAGCGCTCCCGCTCCCTCACCTACGGCAAACAGCTTTCCGCTTTGGAAGGTGATCCTTCCGTTTTCTTCCCCGGCATCTCCGCCGATTCCTGCCCCGGAGGAATCCTTATACAGATAGAGGCTGCCTCCATCCGGACTGTCTGAATCCTCTGTCAGTGTGAGCTCTGCTCCCTCTCCCACGCGGATGACTGCATATGCCGAACTGGAATCCATACAGTTTACGCCGGACAGACGCAGTGTATTATCTCCTTCGGCAAATTCAATGACGCTGTCTGACGCATCCTCGTTTGCACTGATCTGCAGGTCCTGTATGGTCAGCGTGGTTCCGGCACTTGTGCACAGGATGGAGAGATTTTCATATACCGCATCGGGGTCTCCGACGATGGTCACAGATGCCGCACTTACCTCGATCACCCCGGCGGCATCCGCCGGAAGGGAATAAACACCGTCCTCCGTGATCCGCCCGCCGTCTGCGACCGTCCGTACCTGCTCCTCTGCCGGAGCAGCCGCGGCAATGCCCGAATATCCCACGGTCATGATCCCCGCCAGCGAAACCGCCAGCATTCGTTTCCATAAATTGCCTTTCAAACCGAAAACCTCCTTTTCCCAAGCTTTACTCTTCGGAGTCCTCCGCTCCCTTATCCTCATTATTCCATGTAAATTCAATAGCAGTCACCATTCGTATCCAGCTGCTGGAGTCTTCCTCCGGAATCACGATCCGCAGCGGCTGCTGATATTCCTCCAACGCCGTGCTCCCGTTGGCAACGGAAAGAACAATGGTATCCTCCTGCAGGGTCTTTACCAGAGATGTGGAATATTTGTCCTGCGCATAGAATTTCACCTCTTTGAAATCACTCCGCACTGCCCCGTCCCCGTATTCCTCCAGAAAGGTATCCAGGGTCGGACCGATCCCCGTGACCGTTCCCGCTTTCTCACTCTTACCCGTAGCTATCACCCTGGTCATTTTAAGCTTTGACAGCTGGCCCGGCGTGACGTAGAAGTCCTGATCCGTCAGACCGATGATCTCAATCTTCTCATTCTCGTAGGCTGTGATGTTGGCTGTAAGGATGGCGGGACCGTATATCAGCCGCACCCCGGTGAGCACCACGCATACCGCGATGGCCGCGATAATGATCCGGTTGCGCGCACGCTTTCCGGTCCGCCGGTAATAGCCCTTCAGACCCGCGTCATCTGCCATGTCCCTCTCATCCCTGCCGCTCTTTAAGTCATAGTCCTGCTCGCAGGGGATCCTGATGCGCTTTCCGTCCGCAGAACCGTTTTTTATGCTCCGGTCCCCGGAGGGGCGTTTTGCGGCATCCCTGTTCTCAGATCCGTTCCTGACGTCGGCGTACTTCTGTCTGTTATGTCCGCTGCCGCCGCTTCCATCCGAACCGTTTCTTACATCCCTGTACTTAGTTCTGACTCGCTCGGCTCTTCTTTTTTCCCGGAAGACGCGGGCCTTTTCTCTCCTGATATTCTTCTCTTCCGGAATTGAAATTTCATCCGTAGTATTGCTTTCCCATTTTTTCAAGACGTTAATCCTCATCCGGGACCACCAGATACTGTTTGCCCGTATCCGGGTCCACATATACCTTGCCGGCTTCCTCAAGACCCTGCTCGCCCAGCTCCTGGATCAGCTCATCCTCCGTGACGGAATCAAAATCATCCGTGATCTCCGTCATGTTGTCCTCGTCGATTTGGGTGATCGTGGACGTCTGGCTCACATCAATGTTCCAGTTTATAATCAGAGCGAGCATGATACCCACCGCCAGAACGAGCATGGCATCTGCCAGGTTGGAGACGCCTGCCATCGGATTTGTATCTTCTCCGCCGAACGGATCATGATCCATACCGCGGCTGCCAAATTTCTTAAGCATCTGTTTTTTGCACCTCCAGAATGCATTCCATCAGCGTCTCCATGATAGAGAGATCGTTGGAATACCATTTTTTTCGTACGGTCGATATGACGGTGCAGATCGCCGCGCATATAAGACCCATAACAGTAGTGTCAAAGGCTACCAGCAGAGACTGGGACAATGTGTAGGTATCGCCCTGACCAAGAGCCACGATACCGGGACCCAGTGGAATCAGCGTACCAAGCAGACCAAACACCGGACCCAGCTTAATGATAAGATCCGAGCATTTTAATATTATATCGTAGTGGGATTTCATTTCCTCCAGAAGCCGCACGGCCAGAGCTTCCCGCATGGCAGGGCTCAGGTCTGCGTGATCCAGCACTTCCAGCAGTGCGATCTTCTGCCTTCTTAGCAGACCGCTTTTACGAATGCACTCGCTGCAGGAGCCTCCGGCGTCCTTCAACTCGTCCACTAACTGGGGCATCCATACGTTCAGGTATCTGCGTTCCACGATCAGCTCCACAATGATCGTGCCCACAATGACCAGAGTGATTGCCAGAATGACCAGCAATATGACAATGACCGGGGTCTGCAAGGCAGCGCAGATGTTTCTCATGGCATTTGTTATCGTTTCTGATGATATCATATGTTTCTCCTCCTGCATGTCTGGTATCGGAAACGCAGGCTCTCTGCAAGAATGCCTGCCAGGATACAGAGCAATCCGCCGCCAAGCAGATTCACCTGTTCCGGTTCCTCCTCCGTCAGTTCTTCTATATATTCTGAAATCTGATATATTCTCATTTTTTCGCCGTCCGTATAAGCGTTCTCCTCCGTGACCGCCTGCCGACTGCCGTTGCCCGCGTCTGCATCTGACCCGGAGGAAGACTGTACATCCGTATTTACTGTCTTGCCGGCGTCCTTATCCAGCACGGTGACTGTATTTTTATCGGTATTTTTCTCCGAACCGGCTCCTCTCACGTTAAAGACGTTTTTATCGTCCCCGGTTCCGGTTGCGGCTCCGGTTCCCGATCCGCCATTTTCCTCTGCGCTCCCGGTATTGCCCTTTCCGGAGCCGTCGTCCGTTGTGCCGCCGCTGTTTCCGGATTCGTCCCCGGAATCGCCGCCGGAGCCTTCATCATCCGTTTTCTCCGCTGCGGAGACCGGCACGGACACGCTGGCAATAGATCCGTAGGAGGCGTAGACTGTCGCCTCTCCCTCTCCCACAAAGGTCACATTCCCATAGCTGTCCACGGTGGCTACACTCTCGTCATCCGAGGTCCAGGTGATGTTCTGCCTCACCATCTGTGTCAGGTAGTCATCCGGCGTTGTGACTTGAAGTCCGATCTGCACCGTGTCCCCGGTTTCCCCCTCCAATGACGCCGTATCGGAGACGATCGTCGGGGAACCTCCGTACCAGATATGGATCCTGCAGACCATCTGTGCCATATACTGACGGGACTTCTCATCCAGGGTGCTCTGTCCGAAAAGAAGCTCCGGCATGCCCGTGGTGACCGTCCGGGAAAAATCAAAGGGATCCTCCTCCGGCGGGTAGGTATCCCAGTTCACACTGTTTATCCTCAGGGCGAGCATGGGTTCGATCTCCTCCCGCTCCTGCCACGCCGTGCTTAAATAGGATCCGTTCGAGAAGAAATTGCTGATCCGGAAATAATTCTGCGGATTGGCTATGTAATCCGTCCACGCATCCTCATCCTCCCGGTCCGGGCATTCCTCTATAGCCCGCCTAAAGCAGGAGAGAAACGTATACCTGTCGCCAAAGAGATCCTCGTTGGTCCACTGCTTCTCAATCTGGGCGTAGCCGCTTCCGTCCATGGTAAAAAAATTGTAGCTTTGCACGGCCTCCATGTTAATGTCCGCATAGTCCAGGAGATCGGATAAGTAAACGCCCTCAGCCGCAGTGGTACCGCAGCCCGGCTTGCTGTTAATCCAGGTATAGATCTCCTGATGTATCGGAAGCTCGGATTCCATGGTCTCCAGAAAGATATCCGCCTTCTCATATTTCGTATCTCCCCAGTAGCCTACCGTGATGACCACATCTGTCACGTCATCGTAGGCAAATGTATCCGTGCGTACTGCCGCGGACAGCAAGATACCAAATAGCGCAGAGCACAGGACAAAAATGATCCGATGTTGTTTTTTATACTTTGTTTTCATCCTCCCAGTTCCACTCCTTGCGGGTCATATTTAACCAATACGCTATTTTAGAATCGACTTTTCCACAAGCGCTTCGTACTGTTCCGTCGTCAGATCGCAGTGGTAAAACAGGCTGTAAAATTCCTTTGTCTCTTCCTCCAGATCATACCGGACATAGTCGGGATAGAGAAGCTCTGTGAGCCAGAGCATTCCCATCAGACGGTTACAGGACGGGGGAAATCCCATCCAGTTGAAGGGACCCTTCGGCGTTTCGTAATAATTTCCTGTCTGCACCGCCTGAAGCCCCATCCAGACGCTGTCATCCTCCACATAGTCATAATAACTGTCCGGGGAGAAAACGATCACCTCCGGATTCCACACAAGAATCTGTTCCATGTCGCTCTCATTTCCGGTACCCTTGCTGCTTGGGTTTTCCAGCACAGCAAGATTGTCGGATACCAGATCGATGATAGCCGAGTGATAGGAGTCCTTCGCAATGACATTCAATCCGTTTTCTCCGGTCAGATACAGAAGCTTCTTTCTCCCGCCGTCCGCATCTACCTGCTCCATTAGCTCCGTGGTAGTATCGTAGAGCTGCGAACAATATGCCGCCAGCAGCTCTCCCTGTTCTTCCTCCCCGAGCAGCTCTCCCAGCTCCAGAAAGGTTTCATCGTAAGTCTCCAGGTATGCATCGATATGTACGGCGGGAATTCCGGTTTTTTCCGTAATCTCGTCCAGATTCTCCTCCAGACCATCCTTTCTTTCTCCCACATCGATAATTACCTGGGGTCTCAGCTTGGCGATCTCTTCATAGTTCAGGTTATCCGTACTGAAAAACTGACCGATCTCCTCCAGCTCCATATATTTCTCATCCAGATAGTCAGCCGCATCATCACTCCATGCGCCGGATACGGCAATCAGTTTATCGGCGGCCGCCGCAAACAAAAACATCTGCGCCAGTGAACCGGAGGGAACGATTTGCGTGATATCCTCCGGAAGCTCCACACTGCGTCCCAGGTCGTCCGTATACGTCCTCATGACAACGTCTTCGTTCTGTCCGGCAGATATGCCTGCACTGCTGCATCCCGTTGCCAGAACAAGTCCGACCAGCAACGCCGGAATGATAAACTGCCTCTTCTCTTTCAATTTCATCACCTCCAAAAATTCTATTCCGTCTGCGGTTTTCCCCTGCGGTTTCTCAGTGCGGCCATGGGAACGCACACGCGCATACTGTCGCCGCAGATGCTCTGCACATCGACCTCCACGCCATACAGTTTGTGAATCAGTTCCCTGCGTATGATCGCACCGGGCGGCCCCTGCTCTAACACACGTCCGTCCTTCATGGCGATAATCTCATCCGCAAACATAAATGCCTGCTCGGGCTGATGGGTGGACTGGATCACGGTATAGCCCTCCTCCGTGAGCCTGCGCGCCTGACTCAGCACCAGGATCTGATTGCCGTAATCCAGGTTCGCCGTAGGCTCGTCCATAATAAGGGTGTGCGCTTCCTGTACCATTGCGCGGGCTATGAGCACCAGCTGACGCTCTCCCCCGCTGATATGGGAAAAACCTTTGTCCCGCAGATGAGAGATTCCCAGATGATCAAGAGCATCCTCCACCATCTCCTCCTGTCGCCGGCCCGGGGAGCCAAGCCCCGGAAGCTGTGCCGCCATTCCCATCATCACCATATCGAACACGCTGTAGTTAAAGGTAGGTGCGCTTGACTGCGGGATATAAGCCACCCGCCGGGCCATTTCCCGCACGGACAATCCGGAGGTATCCTTTCCGTCCAGATATATTTGCCCCTCATACTCCGGCAAAATCTTCAGAATAGCTTTAAACAGCGTACTCTTTCCAACTCCATTTGGTCCTAACAGACATAAAAGCCTGCCGTCCCCGGCGGTAAAGGAGACATCATGGAGGATCTGTCGTTTTCCGTAAAAGGCGTTGAGACCGGATATCTCCAAACTCATAGCCGCTCCTCCTTTCTGGTGATCAGATAGATGAAAAACGGTGCGCCGATGACTGCCGTAAGGATGCCAAGAGGCAGCTCCGTCTCCAGCAGGTTTCTGGCTATATCATCCACGAAGAGCAGAAAAGCTCCGCCAAGGATCATTGTGGCGGGCAGCAGACGCTTATAATTATTCCCCACCAGCTTTCTGGCAAAATGAGGAATCACCAGACCGACCCAGCCGATGATTCCGCTATATGAAACACTGGCCGCAGTGATCAGTGTCGCGCACAGAATTACGATAAGACGCACCCTATGTACATGGACGCCCATACTCATAGCCTCCTCGTCTCCCAGCGTAAGAAGGTTCAGTCTCCAGCGAAGGATCAAAAGAGGAATCAGACCGATCAGCATTGGAATGACGGCCATTTTCACATCCGACAGCTTGACGCCGGATAGGGATCCCATAAGCCAATAGGTGATCTTCGGCAGCTGGTCGTCGGGATCAGCCACCAGCTTTAAGAAGGACGTGCCAGAGGAACACAGGGAACTGATGATGACTCCCGCAAGAATCATGCCCGTCACCCGGCTGCCCGGCGCGGTCCTGCCGACAATGATAACCAGCAGCACCGTACCTATGCTGAATACGAAAGCATATACGGTGATCATTGAAGAATTGTAATGCAGAATAATCGCTACAGCAGCTCCAAGAGCTGCCCCCGAGGACGCCCCGAGAAAATCCGGGGACGCCATGGGATTCTGGAAAATGCCCTGATAGGATGCTCCCGCCGTTGCCAGACAGCAGCCCACCAGAGGCGCCATAAGGATTCGGGGAAGCCGCACTGCAAATAATACATTTTCCATCGTAGGCGACCAGAATGGCTCCAGATCACCAATACCCAGCCTATACGCCATGATACCGAAAAGCTCCCGGGAACTTATAGGATATCTTCCAAAGAAAAAAGAGACGAAAAATATAATGATGACGAGTATTGTCAGCAAAATAATGGTGTTCGCATATTTCATTTTCTTTTTATTCTGCTTCATCCAACTCATGCCAATTACAACTCTGCTTTCTAAAATTGGTATATTCTAATTCATTATATCTCATTGGTATTTTTTTGCCGTTGCCATGGCAACTTGAAAGGCTATTTATTATTCAAAACAGGACAAAGCAGAACAAAACCGTAATCAATAAATCGTAAACCAATTTCGATGATAGTCTATCATCCCCTCGCTCTTCATCCTGCTCAGCTCCTTTGACAGGGCCGATCTGTTGACACACAAAAAGTCCGCCATCTCTTCCCGGCTGAAGGGTATCATAAACGTGTTGCTTCCGTTCTTTTTGCTCTGATTAAATAAATAGATCTCTATCCGTTCCCTCAGGCTCTTGGTGGACAGGATATCCAGCCTGTTATAATTCCTTATATTCTCCTGTGTGAGAATGATCAGTATGTTAGTTATCAGCTTTACCCGCAACGCTTCACTCAAATGTCCACGTTCTTTGATAAAGGCAGCGGGAATACTATACAGTTCCACGTCCGTCACAGCCTCGTAAAAATAAAAGCTGAAGTTCCCTCTCCGGTATAAAACATCCACCCCTATCGTGTTGTTTTTTTCCAGCTTATTTATATAGACGAACTCACCTTCGGAAAACAAACGTTTTACGTCCACCTCTCCGGCCAGGATCAGACTGACATATTTTATCGGATCCCCTTCGCCCGCAATAATATCCCCTTTTCGGTATTTTTTATTTTTTCCTACAATCCGGGCATTTAACTCCTGATAATCTTCTTCTGTAAAATCTAAAAATAACTTTGGTTTCCGGACAATTTCTTTTCCCTTTTTTTTAGCCATATTCCTACACCATTTTCATACTCTAAAAATTAACGGATATCCCTGCAGTAAATTCACAAAACGTTTCTTCCGTTTGTAAATTAAATAAATTGTATGCTAAATATTCTTCCATTACCGTTGCTACGGCAACGAAAATCCTAATTTTTTTTAAAATAAGCCTTTTACCTATCTAATATAGAAGATAACATTTTATTTATTCTTCCATTTTGAAAAAATTTGTTTTTGTTATTGAAACAACGCACTTTATTGATATAATAATTTAAAATAAATCCAGCAAGCATTTCAGGAGGAAAATATATGAAATTAATCACTTTTGCCGGTCCTCCTTCGTCGGGGAAGACATCTGTCATCATACAGACCATTAAGTATTTGAAAGAAACGGGAAGCAGATCAGGCGCAGTTAAGTTCGACTGCCTTACTTCATTTGACCAGATCCGTTATCAGCAGAACGATATTCCTGTATGCATCGGTTTTTCGGGAAAAATATGTCCGGATCATTTTTTTGTCAGCAACATCGACGAAGCCGTGCAATGGGGAATATCCTGCGGCTTTGATTTTCTTTTTACGGAAAGCGCCGGTCTGTGCAACCGCTGCTCACCTTACATACGCACTATCCTCTCCGTCTGTGTCATTGATAATCTGGCGGGTATCAATACGCCGAAAAAAGTGGGACCCATGTTGAAATTTGCAGATATTGTCGTCGTGACAAAGGGCGATATCGTATCTCAGGCTGAACGCGAGGTATTTGCATTTAATATATCCCAGATCAATCCAAACGCAAAAATCATATTTGTAAACGGTATTACGGGACAGGGAGCCTTTTTGCTTTCCAGGTATATCAGGGAAACCCGGGAAATCAGTACCGTCCGCGATATGAAGCTGCACTTTCCCATGCCCGCCTCCGTCTGCTCCTACTGTACCGGAGAAACACGGATCGGAGAAGCGCATCAGCTTGGTACTATGAAGAAAATAAATTTTGAGGTATCATAATGGATAAGACAAACATAACTTTTTTAGAAAATACGGAGCTTTGCAAGGTCATGGAGACGTATCCGATCGTGAGGGATTTTTTCGAAAATCTCCGCCTATCCCATATCAATGTTTCTCTCCCCGTCAGAAAGGCCCTGTTCGAGCTTTCCCCGGAGGCGTTTATTGATTTCGGAATGACGCCCCAGGATGCACTGGAACAATTTTATACCTTTTTTGATCATTTTACGACCGTAAATCAGAATATGGACCGGATCTCCTGTCTGACCATTATCGGCGGACAAAATAAGGCGGGGGAACCGGAGGAATGCCGGCTGGATATCCACCCGGGAGAGGTGATCAGTATTGTTGGACCTACCGGCTCCGGAAAAAGCCGTCTTCTGGAGGACATTGAATGCATGGCTCAGGGAGATACGCCGACAAAACGCTATATCCACTTAAACCATGCGCCCGTCTCCGATGATATCAGGTTCAATTTTAACGGCAGACTGGTGGCGCAGCTTTCACAGAATATGAATTTCGTCATGGATCTGACCGTGGCGGAATTCTTGGAAATGCATTCCCGGTGCCGCCTTCAGGCAAACACAGAAGAAAAAACAGAAAAATGTTTTTCCTGCGCCAATGAACTGGCCGGAGAAAAATTTGATATTACGGCAAAGGTAACGCAGTTAAGCGGCGGTCAGACCCGGGCACTGATGATTGCGGACACAGCCTTCATGAGCAGCTCCCCCATCGTGCTGGTGGATGAAATTGAAAATGCAGGCATCAACCGGAAGAAAGCCATCGATCTGCTGACACAGGAAGAAAAGATCGTATTTTTGTCTACCCATGACCCGGTACTTGCCTTAAATGCCACCAGACGCATCGTTATTAAAAACGGCGGTATTCACAAACTTTTGACCACAACCGAAGAAGAACGAAACAGCCTGAAAAAAATTGAGGAACTGGATGAAATATTTTTAAAGGTCCGGGAGGATCTGCGGACCGGCTTGCAGATCATACTGTAAAAAGACTTAGAAAGACCAGAAAAAGGAGGAATATCATGTGGGAATTATATGATGAACTGATAGAAAACATTCCCGGTAACATTTATGCAAAGGATACCCGTATCGGAAACAGCTGGGGGTATGTATCCGGTGAAAATTCCTGCGGAATCGGGGTCATGTATCCGGTAGAAAGCCGGCTGCCCATTTATAGCAAGGATTGGTGCGGTAAACCATTGAAGGATATTGCCTGCTGCGCCAAATCATGGAATTTTATTGAAGCATCACTGGGAATGGCAGCGATCAACTGTTATTACAACTCCATGGAACAGGCCGTGGCAAACAAGATCAATATTCCGTCTTCCAGCTATGCGGAAAACCGGATGAATGACCCCTTTATCAGCTATCAAAGACATATCCGCAATAAAAATGTCGTGGTGATTGGTCATTTTCCATATCTGGAAACCCTTTTTGAACCGGTATGCGACATGTCCATCATTGAAACCAAACCGAAAGAGGGCGATTATCCGTTCTCTGCCTGCGAATATCTCATCCCGAAGGCAGATTACCTCTTTATCACCTGCGGTTCCCTTACTGACAAGACACTGCCCCGGCTGCTGGAATTAGCCGGAAACGCATATACGGTCCTTGTGGGTCCTGCCACACCTCTCACGCCAATTCTTTTCAGATACGGTGTCAACGATATGTCGGGTTTTATCTTCCGGGATTTGGAAAAAGCAGACAGAATATTGACCGGCGGACAGTTCGGCACTCTGTACTCCACCGGTCATAAAGTATATCTGTCCCGGGAGCCGGAAATCAGATAACAAGCTTTATTCTTCTGCTTTTCTATTTACTGCAAAAGAAATGATAGCCTGCTGCCACAAGAGCCAGAATAATGATAAATCCCACAAATTTATTTGGCAGCAGCATCATAAAAAACATGCCGGAGGCTATCACTAACATTACAAAGCCTAAAAATTGCTTCATAGCTTTTCCCACCTAAAAATAATATACCGGAGTCTCCCTCCGGTATTCAAACAATAATAAAAGGAGAATCATACTTTATTATATGATTCTCCTCTTCCATGCTTTCCTTCTGTTTTCAGACTATTTCCAGCTATTCCTCAATGTCCAGCTTTTCTTTCAGATCTTCTGCCGCCTCTTCTCTCGCCTCGGCATAAGCCTCTCCGTATTTTTTCTCTTTTGCCATGGACATAAATTTGTTCACGAAATCCGGAACCATATCCAGCAGCTTGGAGATGCTGTCACTGTTTTTCAGACTCACCATCTTTGTAATACCGTCGCGGATCACCAAAACCGCGCTTGGAGAAAGCTTTCCTCCCATGCCTCCGCCGCTGTTTCGCTTTTTCTCCCCGGCGAAGCTGCCCGCACCCATACCAAAGGTGACGTCCATCAGCGGAACAAGAATGGTTCCACCGATATCAATGGGTTTTCCTACCACTGTTTCGGATGATAAAAAACCTTCCATATTTTTGCAAAAAGCCTCTACTGTTGAAGACAAATTATTATTTTCCGCCATTCTTATTTCCTCCTGACTATTTCTTTCTGATTTGTTTTATAATAATTTTTATAAAATTTCTGAAATCCTTCACACGAATCAAACGTATGAATGAGATTACCAGGTAAATGATCTGTATATGACCCTGAATCTCAAATTCACCCTCCAGCACAGTCTCATCCGTTTCAAACACCGGATCTACCTGTATGTCATATGCAAACAAAAAGCCCGCCATACTGATGGCTCCGAGTATCTGTCCTGTTGTGGCGGGGTTTGTCAAACCAAAGGTAATATCCGCATGTATTTTCCTTGGTCTGTAATGGATCAGCAGATACTTCGCCTGGCCAGCCATAAGCGCAACCACTTCTGTCGTATTGCCCTCGCGGATGATATTATGGATTTTTTTCAGAATACCTGCCGCCTTTTTGAGCTTGCCGGTTTCCTTATCACCCTCATAAGGCGCCTCTTTGGATGATCCATCCGTCGTTTTTTGCGCCTCTTCACCTGAACCCTCGGAAGCTTCCGTCACATCACAATCCGCATCCTTATTATGCTCCCGCTTTTTCGCTTTTTCCCTCTTGCGTTTCGCTTTGAGAGACTTCTTTTTCTGCTTTTTTCGCTTTCGTTCTTCCCGGCGTTTCTTTTTTAACGCATCCTTCTCCTTATCCCTGGGGTAAAGCTTTATTTTGAAAAACAATAATCTCAGCTCAAAGAGTACGCCGTCTCCAATCTCGCCAATCAGCCGAATCATGTGAAACATCCAGTTCACCCGAATTGAAAAACGCTTTTTCCCAAGATCACCGCTGACACGATATCTGATCGGCAGAAATAAAATCAACGCCCCTATAATCAGGAAGATAATAACAAGAATCAACAAAACAATCCCTGCCGTCTTTATGACTGCCAAAATCATAGACTGCCTCCTATACTCTCACTCATCATATCATGAATTTCCCTCTTGCGCTCATATTGTAAGCGGCAAAATCAAAACCGCCGGTATCTTCATAAATGTGCTCTATCATCTCCCGCACCAGCTCTTTTGCCTCACTTTTGGAACCGGCTATGCCAAGAACGCTGAAATGCTCCTTTGGATAGGACGGCTGCAGCAATACGGATGCCGGCACGATTCTCATCAACGCACCTTCCTCTTCAGAGTGGACAATCAAATAAACACTGTATTGAAGCTTTCCATGCTCCACCTTCCATCTGATCCGTCGTTCCTTTCCTTTTACAGTTTTTCCCAAATACAGATTCTCATACCAATTCATATAAATCCTCAAGTGAAAAAAGCAGATACAAACCTTTTTCAGTTGCAGCTGCTTTCGTCTAAAAATATTTTTTATTTCCCCAAAGATTACTGCGTTTCAGATTCAGATACTCATTATATGCCTTTTCCAAAATCTGCTTTTCATTGGAAAACTTCAGCAAATGATATGCTTCATGAAACTTGTAATAACCGGAATCTATGAAGTATTCCTCCCGCTGGGGCTTGCTGTAATAGCTGTTCGCCATCATCAGATACCAGTGTACCTCCTTGGAAACCGTATCCTCCGGCACTGTAAACGTATACTGGCTTTTTCCCACATATTTGATGATAGACGCATTCACCCCGGTTTCTTCCAGAACTTCTCTTGCAGCGGTATCCTTATACTCCTCTCCAGGTTCGACAGTACCCTTAGGCAAAACCCAGCCCTCGTACTTGTTTCGATAATTTTTATAAAGCACTAATATTTTACCACGGAATATAACCACACCGCCACAACTGGTTGCTTCGATCATTGCAATCCCTCCCGATGTGATTTCTCATATTGTTTCTAGTATACTTCTTTTTTCTCCTACATGCAAGAAAAACCTTGATATCTAATACGCATCAAAAACCTGTTTCGCGATAGGAACCGCATACTCGCTTCCCACGCCTGCTCCCTCCACGATAACTGCGATCGCAATATCCTCTTTTCCATCCTTGGAACAGTATCCCACAAACCAGGAATGACTCTCATCCTTTTTACTGCTGAACTCTGCGGTTCCGGTTTTACCCCCGGCACTGTAATCCTGCCCGGAAAGCTTACTTGCCGTTCCCTTTTCCACGACCGCATCCATATACTCCTTCAACTGTGCCGCTTCCGCGGAGGTCATGACAGAGCCATACTCAGACGGTTCATAAGTCTTAACTTCAATTCCGGCATCATTCTCCACGCGCTCCGTCACATAAGGGCGCATGACCACGCCGTCATTGTCAACAGCCGCAGCGATCATCGCCATATGAAGGGGCGTGACAAGCGTATCTCCTTGTCCGATCGCCGTCTGTGCCACCTTCGCCTCCGATTCATTCTTACTCAGCTCAAACCTGCTTTTACTGGAAGTAATGCCCGTTGGCAAGGCCTTATTAAACAACAGCTCTTCACAGGTGGAGGTAAAACGATTTGGATTCAGGCTCAGACCGATCTTTGCAAAGCTCGTATTGCAGGATTTTGCAAATGCCGTCTCAAGATCCAGATCGCCATGTACACTTCCGTCGTAACAATGCACATCAATACCTCCTGTTGTAATGGCTCCGGAACAATTATAAAAGAAATCATCATAATCATTCTTTTCACGCATATATTCCAGAGTTGTGACAATTTTGAAGGTGGAGCCCGGAGGATACAACCCCTGTGCCGCGCGATTTAAAAGTACCGTGCTGCTTTCATCTGATATTATATCATCCCAATTTGCCGCCAAAGTATTCGGGTCAAAATCCGGTTTTGATACCATGGCAAGCACTTTTCCGGTGGAAGGCTCCAATACAACCACCGCACCCTGCTGTCCGCCCAGCGCATTGTAAGCGGTCTCCTGCAATTTATAATTCAGCGTGGTGATCACCGTATCTCCCTGACTCTTCTCATTTTTCAAATCATTGATCACCTGCGTCATAATAAAACTATGGGACTGCAGCAGCGAAAAATTCTCCTCTTTTTCTATACCTGATTTTCCGTTGCAGGAATATCCTACCACATGGGCAAACATGCTTCCATGCGGATAAATCCTGCTCTGGGAACCGTCACTGTTCTCCTCACTGTAAGCCAGAAGTTCCCCGTCCTGGGAATAAATCGGTCCCCGCAGCACATTCTCTTCATAGGAATTTAACCTTGGATTATAGGAGCTGCTGATCACAGACTCGCTCTTAAACACCTGAAAATAAGCAAAATAGGCGATAAGGATACCAAACAAGGCGACAAACACATATGTGATAATGGCAAATTCCAGATTTCTACCGGATGACTTTGATTTCTTTTTCTTTGTTTTTGGCTCTTTTTCTTCCTCCGGAAGATGTTCCTTCAGATACTCTTCCAGATCTTCCTCGCTCAGAAGTATTTCCAGCTCGTCGTCCAGTTCGTCCCTCCTGGCGAGTTTCCTGCTCCTCATATCGTCGTCTCTTCTCATCCTCCTCACCTTCTTTCTCTCTCATAATGTATAATCCCTGTATGATCGCAAAAATAATCAGGGTACTGAGTATCGAGCTGCCGCCATGACTGATCAGCGGCAGGGTAACACCTGTCAGCGGAATACATTTGATCACTCCGCCGATGTTTAAGAATACCTGTATTCCATATACGGTTCCAAGTCCCAATGCAATCAGTTTGTAGAACTGATCCCTGATCTGCATGGCAATATTCAGAAACATCAAAAAACAACTGCAGCATACGAGAATCAGACATATTGCGAACAGACCTCCGAATTCTTCGGCAATAGCCGCAAAAATGGCATCTTCATCCACCACGGGAATGGTCTGAGGCATACCCTGATATAATCCCATGCCAAACCAGCTTCCGGTCCCTATGGCAAACAGAGAATGGGCAATCTGCCAGCCCTCGTTCTCAATGACGCTGAACGGATCCTTCCATGCAGTCACCCTCTGCTGCACATGCGTAAACATCTTTGATGCCGCTATTGCTGCCACGGCCCCCACACCTAATCCGCCAAAAAAGTACAGCGGTTTTCTGGTCGCCACATAGAGCATAACCAGATATGCCACAAAGTAGATGAGCGCTGCGCCGAGATCCTTTGACAGTACAAGAATACCCACATGGATCACCGCGACGATCAGTGTGAGAAGCACCTGTTTTCGACTCGTATTCTCATACAGCATACAAGCCACAAAGAACACAAACACGATCTTGATAAACTCCGATGGCTGCAGACTGAATCCTGCAATGGTAAAGGACAATTTTGCTCCATAGCTGGTACTGCCCAACACTAAAACGACGCCCAAAGCCAAAATGCCAAGCACTGCATAAAACCAGGTAAATTTCTTCAGAACTTTTATCTTGTGTATAAACAGAGGAATCAATATCGTAGCCACAAATGCAATGGCAGCTACTTCAAACTGTTTTATGCTTTCCTCAAAATCCAGGCGGCACAGCACAATAAATCCGATGGACATCAGCATACACATATGATTTACCACCAGTGCGGATGCCCTCTTGTAGATTACGCGGTAAATAAAAAAGACAAACAGGAAAAACAAAACTTGCGCTCCCCAGAATATCCATATTTTCAGTTCTTTTGTAACAGCAAAAATTACCCCGTAGGCATCCAGCTGGATTAAAAACATACAAAATACCTGCCGGCGGTTATGCTTCTTTACCTTCTCCTTAGGCATTCCTCTGCGCAGGCAGGCAAAGCTCTCATAAGTATATATCGCAAACAATATGATAATCAAATATTTCGATATCTGAGCAATCAAATGTACCATAAAACTCTCCTAAACACAGGACTATTCTACGCCCCGTTTAAAATGTCCGTTTGTAAAATCCTGTCCATAATCCTCAGTTCCTACAAACTCGCCCTTTAAAAATGCCCGTTCATATAAGTTCAGACATTTCTCTATCTCATTTACTGACTCCCGCACAAAATTCATGCGCAAGCCGCCAAATCCCATTTTCGCAATGCTGTGATTCTGATGAAACAGCATCTGGGGCTGGCTATTGTAAATTACATTATAACAGTCAACACAATTTGCGGATATTAAAAAATTCTTAAAATATCGGTCTTCAAGATACAGCTTCTTTTCTTTTCCGCTGTTTTTTCTGCATCCAACGGTCGTATTCCACAGACATTGAGCAGATATCATCATCGGAAGATAGCCATACACACAAAAATCACTGTTCCTGTTTTTCCGTTCTATCAGTTCTTTTTTGTTCAATTCATAGGGTGCGCAAAAACGCACATCCGATATTTTTCTTTTACCTTCATCTATCATATCCGCAAACTCAGACAAAGCCTCTCCTGTCCAGGTATAGCATCCAGCCTCAAACAGCAAGGTCTTTTCCTGTCCGGATGAGGCAAATTCACCTAAAACTCCTGCTGCCCACGCCGCACCGTCAATACCGGATACTGCCAGACCTGCCGGCTGCTCTCCCCGCATCTCCTTTATCAACTCATCATAAAACAGGCGGGTCTTTTCCCGGAAGATAACTGGAAGCTTTAAATAGCCTTTTTTTCCATGATTTCCAATCTGCTGCAAATAAAGCTCCAGCTCCCTTGCATACTGCCCCGGTGAGGTACAGCTCTGAAACAATTCCGCATCCAGAATAATATCTGTGACGCAGGAATGTTCCAGCAAAGGCTGAAGCTGACTTCTCTGACATATGGATACGGTAAGCCTGCCGGGAAAATCCGTCAGACCGGATTCTGTTTTTTCTGCCCCCTCTTCTCCTGCATGATGCTTTACCGGGTCAGCCTGCACAGTTCTGCGATAAGGCGCCAGCAACTCGTTTTTCATCTGCTCCATCCCGTCTCTGCGAAGCCGGCTTAACGCCTGTACCGGAACAAACAGACCGTCATCTGCGATCACATCCAGGTGTCCGAACACAAAAGGAGTATCCCCCATCTTGCTGATCCGCTTTCGCAATTCTTCCTCCGTCACCGGACGCTTCTGTGCTGTATCCGGGATATTTCCCTGTACCGACACCGCCGCATCCCCATCATACAGGCTCAACTGTATGGGCTGTCCGGGAAGTACGGTAAGACAGCCAAAAATCTCTCTCTTTGTCTCTTCCGGCAGAATAACTGCGTCCTTTTTCCCGCTGTGGCTTGGATTTTTCATTGCAAGCATATCCGCACCATTGTGTCTGTGATAATACCCATCCGTAAATCCGCTGCGGTTTCCAAGGTCAAACAGTCGTTTTTCGTCTACTTTCGACACATGGTATTTTTCCGCTCCCACCTCTGCCAAATGATCCACATATCTGCGGTAGATGGCAGTAACTCCTGCCGCATACTCCGCCTGCTTCATCCGCCCCTCGATTTTCAGGGAATCCACGCCGCATGCTGCCAGCTTAGGCAGCAGATTGATCGTACAAAGATCCTTCAGGCTGAGCACATATTTATCCCCGGGATTTAATATTTTTCCTTTTTCATCTTTTACCTGATATGCCAGACGACAGGGCTGGGCACATCTGCCCCGGTTGCCGCTTCTGCCGCCCAGCAGACTGCTGAACAGGCATTGACCGGAATAACAATAGCACAACGCTCCGTGGACAAAGCATTCCAGCTCAATGTCCACACTGTGGTCTATCACAGCCACTTCCTCTGCGGACAGCTCTCGTGCCGGAACAATACGACTGACACCGTTATCCTTCAGATACGCCGCTCCCGCTCTGGAAGTCACAGACATCTGCGTACTGGCATGGATCGCCATCTGCGGAAACCATGTACGCACCTGACGCAGTACGCCCATATCCTGTACGATTACTGCATCCAGCCCTGCCTCATAAAGAGGACGCAGATATTCAAATAACATCTCATCTAACTCCTGCTGCTTTAACAGGGTATTGACGGTGAGATATACCCTGCGCTCCCTGATATGAGCATAGTCGATCGCCCTCAGCACCTCTTCTGTATTAAAATTTGATGCATAGGCTCTTGCTCCAAACAGATCGCCGCCCAGATAAACAGCGTCCGCTCCTGCGGCAATGACTTTTTTGAATATGTCAAACGAACCTGCCGGAGCTAAAACTTCCATTTTTTTCATTTCTGCCCCTTTTCTACTATTTGGGAAGAGGCTGTTGTCAAAACAACCCCAATAAAAATCTACTCTTTTTCCGTATACTGATCTTCCAGACCAAAATGACGATACGCAAATTCCGTCACGACACGCCCTCTCGGTGTGCGGTTGATAAATCCGTTTTTCACAAGATACGGTTCATACACATCCTCGATCGTACCTGCATCCTCACCGATCGCTGCCGCCAGCGTATCCAGTCCAATGGGTCCCCCGTTAAATTTCTGAATGACCGTAAGCAGCAGTCCTCTGTCATTCTTATCCAGACCAAGCCGGTCTACCTCCAGCAGATCCAACGCAAAGGATGCGACCTCTTTTGTAATAACGCCATCATATTTTACCTGCGCAAAATCCCTCACCCGCTTTAACAGGCGGTTTGCCAGACGGGGCGTTCCTCTGGAACGACATGCCATCTCCATGGCTCCGTCCTCCTCGATCTCCACCTTCAGCTTTGCCGCGGACTGCAGGATGATCGTCTTTAACTCCTCCGGTGTATAAAATTCCAGATGATGCACCACGCCAAACCGGTCTCTGAGCGGAGCAGACAAAAGACCTGCTCTCGTGGTCGCTCCCACCAGCGTGAAACGAGGCAGATCCAGCCGGATGGAGCGGGCAGTGGCGCCCTTTCCCACCATAATATCTATGGCATAATCCTCCATAGCCGGATAAAGCACCTCCTCCACCTGACGGTTCAGACGATGAATCTCATCAATGAATAAAATATCACCCTCCTGCAGATTGCTCAAAATCGCCGCCATCTCTCCGGGCTTGGCGATAGCCGGACCGGATGTGATCTTAATATGTACATCCATCTCATTTGCAATGATCGAGGCAAGGGTTGTCTTTCCCAGTCCCGGCGGGCCATAAAACAACACATGATCCAGGGATTCTCCCCTTCCCTTTGCCGCTTCTATATAAACACGGAGATTACTCTTTATCTTTTCCTGACCAATATATTCCTCCAGCCGCACAGGCCGGAGGCTTTTTTCATTTTTAATATCCTCTTCCTGAATCTGCGTGGAAATCACTCTCTTTGCCATAGAAACACCTTTCTATTTTCATAACCGTTCGGAACAGTTATCTATCTTAAATAAATGCCATCTTTTTAAGAGCGGCTTTTAAAATATCCTCTACTTCCATGTCCTCCGAAGGAATATCACTGAGTACCTTCAAAGCGTCGGAGGCGGAATAGCCAAGTGCTGTCAAAGCCTCCACAGCCTCATTCTTATTCCTGTTTTTACTCTCTTTTATGCTTACGTCCCCTGCTTTGGCATAGCTGTGTTCAAATACCTCTTCCAGCTTCAGCTTATCCTTCAATTCAATGATCAGACGCTGCGCAGTTTTATTTCCGATGCCCGGCGCTTTTGCAATGGTTTTTGCATCGTCTGCCAGAACTGCAAAACGAAGATCATCCGCCGATAACACAGAAAGGATCGCCAAAGCTCCCTTTGGTCCGATTCCATTCACATTGATCAGCATTTTAAACAGATTCAGATCATCATTCGACAAAAATCCATACAGGCAGAAAATATCCTCCCGCACATACAGATAGGTATATATTTTTACTTCGGCTCCGACAGACGGAAGATCGTCCAGCATACTGGCAGGAACCCGGATACTATAACCGATTCCCTGATTTTCCACTACAATCTGTTCTTCACTGATCGTCACCAGCGTTCCCTTTATATATGCATACATCATGTTTCTCTTACTCTGAGTACCTTTCTTTTCTTTCAACGAAGCTGCTCTGATCCGATGCCCAGCAGCCATGTCCGCCATTACTGGGCAATGGAATCAAATTCTGATTCTTCAGAACCTTCGATCTCCACCACCAGCTTGTGGGGCAGACATACGATCGTCTCTCCGGTTTTGGAGATTGGTTTCATATCCACACAGACCTGATCCGGGCAATCCGCATCTGTCATATTTACCACCCCATCTGTGATTTCAAGATAGTTGGAGCCATAATCCGTCTCTATCACGTCCGTCCTGTCCTCGTCCAGCGGATATCTTTTAAATTCTTCCCCGTCCACCTTTACAACCGCATATCCTGCCGCATCTGCTCCCTTCTTATACTGCCGGAACGCAAACAGAAGAATCACAGCCGCAACAATGATTACAAGAATCAAAATAATGTCATTTTTTGCGCTGTGCTTCTTACTCTCCATCTTCCACCTCACAGAGTTCACCGATATAATAAAATCCTTTGCACTGTGTCAAACGTACAGAGACGATCTGTCCGATCAGCTCTGCCCCGCCGGGCAGATGAACGACACTATTGTTATCCATACGCCCGGTAACAAGGCTGTCATCCTGTTCATTGACCTGTTCCACCAAAACCTGCTGTATACTTCCGGTATAGCCTTCCGCCTTTCTCGTGGCAATCTGCTGTACCTCTTTTAACAGCCGGTCAAATCTTGGTTTGATCACTTCTTCCGGCACCTGTTCTTCCATAGAGGCTGCGGGTGTTCCGGTTCTCTTTGAATAGATAAAAGTAAAGGCGCTGTCATACCCTACGCGCTGTACCACATCCATAGTTTCCGCAAAATCCTCCTCCGTCTCTCCCGGGAAGCCAACGATAATGTCCGTAGTCAGTGCAATATCCGGTATGGCTGCCCGAATACGATCCACCAGGGCAAGATAGCTTTCTTTGTCGTATCTGCGGTTCATGATCTTTAAAATACGACTGCTGCCGGATTGCAGAGGCAAATGCAGATGATGACAGATTTTTTTCGATCTGCTCATAACCCGGATCAGCTCATCGGAAAGATCCTTCGGATGAGACGTCATAAACCGGATGCGTTTTATTCCTTCGATATCCTCCAGCATAGTAAGAAGCTGTGCAAAGCTGCATGGTTTTTCCAGATTTTTTCCATAAGAATTTACATTCTGTCCCAGAAGCATGATCTCCACCACGCCATCATTTACAAAATCCCGTACTTCCTTTACGATATCCTCCGGCAGTCTGCTCCGCTCTCGTCCTCTGACATAGGGCACGATACAATAGCTGCAAAAATTGTTGCAGCCAAACATAATATTTACCCCGGTTTTGAAACTGTATTTTCTGCGGTTGGGCAGATTCTCCACGATCTTGTCTGTATCTTCCCATACATCGATCACCGTTTTCTTCGCCTGTGCCGCCTGCACATACAATTCCGCAAATTTAAAAATATTGTGAGTGCCAAAAATCAGATCCACAAATCCATAGCTTTTTCTGATCTTCTCCACTACAGCCGGCTCCTGCATCATACAGCCGCACAAGGCGATCATCATGTGCGGATTTTTCTTTTTGAATCCGTTCAGATAGCCCAGTCTGCCATACACCTTGTTATTTGCATTCTCTCTGACTGTGCAGGTATTATAGATCACAAAGTCCGCATCCTCCGATTCACTTTTCACATAACCGATCTGTTCTAAAATACCGGCAAGCTTCTCGGAATCCCTTGCATTCATCTGACACCCGAAGGTAGTGGTGCACGCGGTGAGCGGTCTGCCCATCTCCTCCTGTCTTTCCCGTACCAGCCTCCTTGCCTTCAGAAGAAAATAGTATTGTCTATCCGGCTCCGTCTCCGGAACCGGACCGTCCGTATCCATCTGTCTGAAAATTTCTTCTAATTCCTGATTCGTAATCATATTGTTTTTAAGCAGCTACAGGCACTGCCGCCTGTAACCGCCATCACTCCTTAAAAATAATGCACTCTCACGGTGATACCCATTTTTTCCGTCACCGCAACAAAACTCTCCAGAATGGTACTTCTCGGAGAAATATGGAAAGGCAGGATCTTATCCGCATATGCTTCATTCACTGCTTTTCCCACATAAATATTTAACAGGGTACAATCATCAATAATATAATTCACAATATTAGATGCCCCATTGTCTTTGCCCAGCTCCTCAAAAAACTCCTCCGGCACATCCTCTTTTGTATACATCTCCAGCATCTCAATGACACGATGCAGCGTAACCACACCCTCCGTAACCAGTTCAATTCCGTCAATTTGTGACATAGGCGGAATGTCCGGATCAAGGGGAGCATAGGAAGGCTTTATCTCTTTTCCCAGCTCTCTCGCAACGATCTTACCTGACACGCCGCCGCTGACGATATGTACTCCCTTCTGATGCATAAATTCATATACCATCCTTGCATCATCCGCCGGATCTACCGGTGGCCCGGTGAGAATATTCAAAATATGCTCTTCCTGTATTCTTGCAACTGCAAGCGTCGTATCATCACTGGGCTTCTGACCATACAGGTCATAACATGCACTGCTGAGCAAATCTGCCATTCCGGAAGCGGAGCGGGTCTGCTTTGTACATTTTAAAGCATAATCCGCAATATTCTGCCAGTCCCATCCGTAATTGATCACATCCCCGGTACCGCAATAGATGGCACCGTCACTCATCAGCACAAAGGTATCCCCAACTTCCACCTGAAAGCGAAATTCTTTGATCAGTTTTCCTTCCAGCACCCGCTCTGCATATGGAATCTTCATCAGCTTTCCATCGTGTATATAAATGCAGCCCGGCGTATCAAAATCTACCAGATAAGCATTTCCGTCATCAAACACCTGCAGAATCGTAAACGTGGAATATGCCACACCGTTAACACTGGATATGGGAAGGGTCTTTGCAATGGTCTCCACCGCATCATCAATACTCAGCTCATTCTGAAACAGGGTACTTAAAATCTTTGACGTCAGGGTTGCAAGAATATTTGCACGCACACCGCTGCCCATTCCGTCTGATAATATCATGATCTTGGAATGCTCTGTACGGACGATCTCTACCTTGTCCCCGCACAGCTCCTCACCAAAATGATTCAGGCTCTTATAAGCCATATCTACCGCAATTCTCATACTTCTGTCTCCTCATCTGACAACATAAAATCACGCAGCTTGGTCAGGATCGCCTTTGTCTCTGCGGTAGTTTCACCCAATAATCCGGCAATCTCCTGTGCAGTGGTCATCTGCTTGTCAATTACAGTTTGAGCCATGTGAATTGTCTCCAGTTTTTTGTCCATCAACGCCTCTTTTCGATGTTCGTCCTCCGTAATATCCTCCACAATGGCAAGAATAGACTCAAACTCAGGAATATACACGATAGTCTCCAGCACATACATGCCAAAATCACGCCATTCCCGTTTTTCGCGGTACACATTCTTCTGACTGATCAGAACGTTCTCGAAATCTGCCGGATTGATCAGATCAAACAGATACATACGCAGCGCTTCTCCTCTGGAAACCTTGAACACTTCCTCAGCCTTGCGATTGAACTCCGTGATCCGCAGATCCTTATTGATGATCATAATAATGTTCGGCGTCATCTCCATAACCAGATTTGCTCTGGAACGGGCACGCTCAAAAGAACGGAGCAGACACATGGACGAATCTGCCTTTCCCTGATAAATGGCAATGGCCTTTTCTCTACATGTACTGTATCCGCAGGCCCCGCAGTTAAATTCTTTTGCAGTACCGCTCTTACCGATCGTTTTTAAAATATTCTGAATTTCCTCCTCAGTCGGAACCTTCTCACGAATTACTTTTGCGGAATAAGAACGGACCAACATCTCAGAAGGCAGTTTTATCGGCATTGGCGGCATTGCATTACTGGAAGAATTTTCCACCTCAATTGTAGCTTTGAAACGGTAGCCTCTTCGCTTTGTAATACATGGTCCGTTGACGCATCCGCCGCGGCACATATCCAGTTCCACAAAACAGTCCTTCATATAACCACGCTTCATACTATGCAGCAGCTCACGACATCCGATCATACCGCTGACCGATAATTTCTTATATTTATTCGCAATCGTCATCAGGTTCATGCTGCGCACGATACCCCCGTTGATGGCATTCAACTGAAAGATCATAGGATCCGGGTTCTCAAAAGGCTGTCCCTCACATTCTGCCATAACAATGCCTTCTTCCGCAAGCCAATCTTCCAGCTCATCAAAATCAATGACTGCATCCACTGCTCCTGCATTCTGTGCATCTCCCGACGCTTCTACCTTTCTGGATATGCAGGCTCCGATAAATACAACCTTTACATCCGCTCCAAGAAGCTGTTTGATCAGCTTTCCATGAGCAATCGGCGGTGATATGACAGGAGCCATATAAGGAACTAACATAGGATAATACTTTTCAATCAAATACACAATACTTGGACAGTTGGTGGAAATAATATTTTCCATTTCTCCCTCTTCCAATAACCTGAAATATTCCCGTCCAACCTGCATCGCACCTTCTGCGGTTTCTCTTGCCTGATAAAATCCCAGTTTATGTAAAGCCTCCGAAAGCTGATGCGGCTTTCCATAAGATAAAATTCCCTGATAAGAGGACTCCACGGAGGCAACCACCTTTTCTCCCCTCTTTATCATCTCTTTTACGCGGACCAGATCACTGTCAAATGTCTTTGCATGCTGCGGACAGATTTCCATACAATGCCCGCAATATGTACACAGATCAGTTATGATCTGTGCCTGCCCATGCTCCATACGAATCGCCTTCACATCACAGTTTCGTATACACTTGTAGCAATGTGTACAGCTTGCATTCTGAAATTTAATAATGTTCATTCTGCACTCCCCCATTTACATCTCTGTGTTTAAATCAATTTTTTATGTACTCCGGTACTGCATGTTGATAATCAGTTTTATTTTACCCTATCCCCTATAAAAATGCAATAACGGTAAAAAAACCGCAGCCACTATACAATGACTACGGTTTTTTCATATTTTATGACCGAATGCAGATACCTTACAGTGTATCTTTATTTACGGTACGTTTCACATAAGTTGTATGGAGCAATTCATGTGCTCTATGACTGCCCGGCTCGCCCAGGTAAGTAGCATAAAGCTCTTTGATTGCCGGATTCTCATGTGATTTACGGATTGGATTATCCTTATCAATGTTGTATAAAACTTCTGCACGTTTTGCACGGATATCCACAGTATTGCGGATATACCCCGGCTGCTGAGGCTGTCCGCCGCCATTTACGCATCCGCCCGGGCATCCCATGATCTCGATAAAGTGGTAATCTTTTTCCCCGTTCTTCACCATGTTCAGCAGTTTTCTTGCATTTCCAAGACCGGAAGCAACTGCAACCTTTACATCCATACCTGCAACATTGTAGGTAGCCTCCTTGATACCTTCGGTACCACGAACCTCTGTAAAATCAAGAGCTGCCAGTTCTTCTCCCGTAAGAGTTTCCACTGCGGTACGAAGAGCCGCTTCCATAACGCCGCCGGTTGCACCGAAGATAACTGCCGCACCGGTACCAAGTCCCAGAGGCATGTCAAATTCTTCATCCGGCAGATCCAGGAATTTAATACCTGCACGCTCGATCATTCTGCCAAGCTCACGGGTAGTCAGTGCGATATCTACATCTGGCACTCCGTTTGCATCCTGATCGTCACGACCGATCTCAAACTTCTTAGCTGTACATGGCATGATGGATACGACCACCATTTTCTCTTTCGGAATACCCATCTTCTCAGCATAGTAGGATTTTGCTGTTGCGCCGAACATCTGCTGCGGAGATTTGCAGGAGGACAGATTCTCTGTCATATCCGGGAAGTAATGCTCACAGTATTTGATCCAGCCCGGTGAACATGAGGTGATCATCGGCAGTTTTCCGCCATTCTGTACACGGTCAATGAACTCATGAGCCTCTTCCATAATCGTAAGGTCCGCAGAGAAATTGGTATCGAACACCTTGTCAAAGCCAAGTCTTCTGAGCGCTGCTGCCATCTTACCTTCCACATCGGTTCCGATAGGCAGACCAAATGCCTCACCGAGACCTGCACGCACTGCCGGAGCAGTCTGAACGATCACATATTTCTCAGGATCTGCGATAGCAGCAAATACTTCCTGCGTATTATCTTTCTCATAAATTGCGCCAACCGGACATGCAGCAATACACTGACCGCAGGATACACAGCTTGTTTCACCAAGTCCCATGTCAAATGCAGATGCAATATAGGTCTTAAATCCACGCTCATTTGCGCCTATAACACCGATACCCTGTACTTTGTCACAAACTGCGGTACAGCGTCTGCACAGGATACATTTGTTGTTATCACGAACCATATGTGCCGCACTTGTATCCAGCTCATACTCATTCTTTGCTCCATCGTACAGCGCTTCGTCATCTACCTTATAGTCATGGCAGAGCTTCTGAAGCTCACACTTACCGCTGCGTACACAGGACAGACATTTTCTGTCATGGTTGGACAAAAGCAGCTGCAGCGTTTTCTTTCTGGACTCAATTACCTTCGGTGTGTTGGTCCATACTTCCATACCCTCGTTGATCGGGTATACACAGGCTGTCACAAGGCTTTTTGCACCTTTTACTTCTACCACACAGATACGACATGCACCGATTGCGTTGATCTCTTTCAAAAAGCAGAGGGTAGGGATCTCGATGTTCGCCAGTCTGGCTGCTTCCAAAATGGTAGAACCTGCGGGTGCGCTTATCTCTACACCGTTTATTTTAATTGTAATATTTTCCATCACTGATTCCTCCATTACTCTTTATAAATAGCACCGAAACGACATTTCTCGATACAGGTACCGCACTTAATACACTTATCATTGATGGTATGTACTTCCTTAACAGAACCTTCAATAGCACCAGCCGGACAATTTCTTGCACACAATGTACAGCCTTTACATTTATTCGGATCAATTTTGTAGGATAGCAGATCTTTACATACACCAGCCGGACATTTTTTGTCTACTACATGTGCAATATACTCGTCTCTGAAGAATTTCAGTGTTGACAAAATCGGGTTCGGAGCTGTCTGACCCAGACCACAAAGGGCATTGTCTTTGATATAATAAGCCAGCTCTTCCAATTTATCGATATCTTCTAACGTTCCCTGACCTTTCGTGATCTTGTCAAGAATTTCGTACATTCTCTTGGTTCCCACACGACATGGCGTACATTTACCACAGGATTCGTCTACGGTAA
The DNA here is from genome assembly GCA_964428795.1 of uncultured Lachnospiraceae bacterium. Taxonomy (GTDB): domain Bacteria; phylum Bacillota; class Clostridia; order Lachnospirales; family Lachnospiraceae; genus CAYRZL01. The sequence continues at coordinate 51,171 of CAYRZL010000004.1, forward strand.
ACTCAAGGAAGAATTTTGCGATATCTACCATACAGTTATCTTCATCCATTACGATCATACCGCCGGAACCAACGATAGAACCGATGCTTGCAAGATTCTCGTAATCGATTGGGATATCATAATACTGTGCCGGAATACATCCGCCGGAAGGACCGCCGGTCTGTACAGCTTTGAATTTCTTGCCATTCGGGATACCGCCGCCGATATCATCAATAACAGTACGAAGGGGAGTACCCATCGGGATCTCAACGAGACCTGTGTTGTTGATCTTACCGCCCAGTGCAAATACTTTTGTTCCCTTGGATTTCTCGGTACCATAGGAAGCAAACCAGTCAGAACCATTGATGATGATCTGCGGAATGTTTGCATAAGTCTCTACATTGTTCAGGATGGTCGGGCTCTCAAACAGACCTTTCACTGCCGGGAATGGCGGTCTTGGTCTCGGCTCACCGCGGTTACCCTCGATGGATGTCATCAGAGCGGTCTCCTCACCACATACGAAAGCACCTGCACCAAGTCTCAGCTCGATATCAAAATCAAATCCGGTTCCGAAGATATCTTTTCCAAGCAGACCATACTCTCTTGCCTGCTTAATAGCAATATTCAGACGCTCTACAGCGATCGGATACTCGGCACGCACATAGATGTAACCCTGATTTGCACCGATGGCATAGCCTGCGATTGCCATAGCCTCAAGTACAACATGAGGATCGCCTTCCAGTACGGAACGGTCCATGAATGCACCCGGGTCACCCTCGTCCGCGTTACAGCACACATATTTCTGTACATTTCCGCGGTTGCCGGATGCAAATCTCCATTTCAGTCCGGTGGGGAATCCTGCACCACCGCGTCCGCGAAGTCCGGAATCCAATACTGTCTGAATGACCTCGTCCGGCGTCATCTCTGTCAAAACTTTTCCAAGCGCTTCATATCCGCCGGTACCGATATATTCATCGATACTCTCCGGATTGATGACACCGCAGTTTCTCAGAGCGATACGTGTCTGATTTTTATAAAAGTTTGTGTCATTTAAGGATTTTACTCCCTCCGGAGCTTTTGCCTCCTCGTAAACAAGACGCTGCACGATACGTCCTTTGAGCAAATGCTCCGATACGATTTCTTTTACATCATTCGTGGTCACCTGTGCATAAAATACGCCCTCCGGATACACGATCATGATCGGTCCGCAGGCACACAGTCCGTGACATCCTGTTTTGACTACGGATACCTCTTCCTGCAGATTATTATTTTTCAGCTCCTCTTCCAAAGTCTGGATGATAGCAGCACTTCCAGAGGAAGTACATCCGGTACCACCGCAAACTAATACATGTGAACGATACATAGCCAACCTCCATTAAATATTCTCTGACTGCAGCATGTACTCGCTTACCGGAGTACCGCCGATCAGATGCTTCTCAACTACGTCTACTGCCTTGTCAGCAGTCATTTTTACATAGGTCACTTTGTCTTTGCCCGGTTCGTAAACTTCCACGATCGGCTCATACTGGCACAATCCGATACAACCGGTCTGAGTAACCATAATGTTCTCCAGTTTGCGGCTCTGTACTTCGTTTGCCAATTTATTTAATACAGGGCGTGCTCCGCTGGCGATACCGCAGGTGGCCATACCTACAACGACCCTGATTCCATCAGTGCCTTCCTCACGAAGACCGATCTGACTTTGCATTCTCTCTCTGATTGCTTTTAATTCTTCCAGTGATTTCATCTTTACCTCCCAATTATTCGACTAATCCTGCATCTGTTTCTTTCTTATTTTCCATCAAAAATTCCTGAATAAAATCACGTACATCCGGCGCCGCAAAGGAAATATCATCTCCCAAAACAGCCCGAAATTCACGCGTGTCCATCACAAAGGAACGATCGTCCACCTGATAGGTATACACAAAATCGCACTGCTCATTCAGCGTCACCAATGAAAGAATCGTGGAGGTAATATCACCCAGGGGCATGCAATCGATATGATCCGTATGAAACAGAGCATACATCATCGTACCGACACCCTCTTCAGATTCAATCTCAAAAACCCCTCCGGTGCATTCCGCCGACTGCTTTAAAAAAGGAACTCCAAGTCCCACTTTTCTTGTGGTTCTGGATGTAAAAAACGGATCTGTCACATTGGCAAGCTGCTGCGGATTCATACCGCATCCGTTGTCTCTGATGCGAAATACAAGTTCTTTTTCCTTCACTTTCCTATGTAAAAACAGTTCTATCAGAGAAGCCTGTGCTTTTATGGAATTTTGTGTAATATCAAGTATACTAAGAGAAATTTCAGGTAACATTATTCATACTTTGCAAGAATGCCGTCAATCTCGTCAACGGTGAGCTTACCATATACCTCATCATTGATCATCATAACCGGAGCAAGTCCGCAGGCACCGATGCACCGACATGCATCCAGAGAAAATTTTCCGTCCTCTGTACATTCACCGCCGGCAATGCCAAGTTTCTCCATCAATTTGTTGTAGATATCTCCGGATCCCTTTACATAGCAGGCTGTGCCAAGACAGACAGAGATCGTATTCTGTCCCTTTGGGAAAAGATTAAACTGTGAATAGAATGTTGCTACTCCGTAAATCTTCTCCATAGGCACTTCCATCTCATCAGAAATAATTTTCTGAACCTCATACGGGAGATACCCGTAAATCTCCTGTGCCTTCTGCATGATCGGCATCAGCGGTCCTTTGTCGTTTTTCATCTCGGCAATGGCGCATCTCAACTGATCCTCTTGTTCCTTTGTTCCGCGGAATGGAACTGTCTTTTTCTTTTCCAAAGCTATACCTCCTTACTGGTTTCATGATTCAAAAATCGGCTATCCTAACTTATCGATATTTTCATCATATAGCTATTTTATCATCACACTGCACAATTTTCAACAACTTACCTGCAGGTTATTTGTCTACTTTTTTCTATTTATAACAATAAATTGTACAAAATGTTGTACACAGATGAATTTGTTATAAAAATAACAATTATTTTTTGGTAATTTTGTACAAGATGATTCTTTAATTTCCTCTTAATTTTGTGTATTTAAAAAATACACAAGGCTTTTTTTGTATGTATTTATAATTGTAATAGGTTTATGCTTTTTCGTAATAGAAGGCTCCCGTTCCTATTATAATGATATAGCAGGAACGGGAGCTTGCTTAATTGTTATTTAACTGATCTTTTCAATTTTTATTGCACAAACTTTATATTCCGGAATACGGCAGAACGGATCAAGGGCTGCATGTGTCAGCCAGTTTGCATTTCCATCCGGGAAATGGAATGGCATCCATGTCTCTCCTTTTGAAACCTTCGTTCCTACCCGGGCAGTTGTAAGAATGGAACCACGCCTTGAGCTTGCACGAATCAGTTCACCATCCTGGATTCCTGCTCTTGCTGCATCCGCCTCATTTACTTCAATAAAGGATTTTCCTTCGATCTCCATCAGCCCCGGTGTACGTCCTGTCATAGCGCGTGTCGTATAGTGATACAGAATACGCCCTGTCATCAGGATCAGCGGATACTCTTCATCCGGAAGCTCTGCGGATGGCTGATATCTGGTCGGATAAAGCCATCCAAGACCTCTTGTAAATTTACCCACATGCATGATCGGAGTACCCGGATGCTCCGGTGTCAGACACGGCCATTGCAGGCCCTGTCCGGCTACCTCCTCGCTGTCCAGACGCGCATGGCTGATTCCGCCAAAGCTCGGTGTTACGGAAGCTACCTCGTCCATGATTTCCGCCGGCGTCATATACTTCTGAGGATATCCCATACGATTCATCAGATCAATGATAATATCCGTATCCGGGCGGATATCAAATTCCGGATTCTTCGTCAGATCTACCGCCTTGCGGACTCTCTGTACACGACGCTCCGTATTGGAGAAGGTTCCCTCCTTTTCCGCATAGCTCATACCCGGAAGAATGACATCTGCATACTGGGCAGTCTCAGTCATAAACAACTCCTGAAGTACGAAGAAATCAAGACTTTCCAGTGCTTTTATAATGTGGGTAGTATCCGCATCCGTCACAACCGGATCCTCGCCATAAATATAGAGACCTTTGATCTCTCCTTTAATGGCAGCCGGAAATACATCTGTCGCATGGATCCCGATCTTATTGCTCATTTTAACGCCCCATGCTTTTTCAAATTTGGCTACCACATCCGGATTTGTCACCTTCTGATATCCTGGGAAATCGGTGGGCTGTGCACCCATATCGCAGGCACCCTGTACGTTATTCTGTCCACGCAGCGGATTTACGCCGCAGCCGGATTTTCCGAGCTTGCCGCAGAGCATCGCCATATTTGACATGGACATAACGCCTTCCGTACCTGTGGAATGCTCCGTAACGCCCAGACAGTAAATGATGGGGGCTTTCTCAGCCATAGCATACATTCTCGCTGCCGCGATCAGCTCCTGGGGATCAATATGACAGATCTCCCCTACACGCTCCGGTGTATAATCCTTTACGATCTCCGCCAGCTCCTCAAATCCTTCGGAACGCTCCTCGATAAACGCTTTATCGATGAGATTTTCTTTGATCATAATATGCATCATACCGTTTGCAAATGCAATGTTGGTACCCGGTTTCAGCTTCAGATGAATATCCGCCTTTTTAGACAGATCAATATCACGGGGATCTACAACGATCAGCTTCGTACCGTTTGCAACTGCCCGGCGAATCTGCATTCCCACTACCGGATGAGCTTCCTCTGGGTTAGAACCGACCAGCATGATTACATCCACATCGTGGGTAATATCCCGGATCGGATTTGTCATTGCTCCTGAGCCGAGCGTCATGGCCAGACCGGATACAGACGCGGAATGGCATACGCGGGCGCAGTTGTCTACATTGTTGCTTCCAAAGCAGGTACGGACCATCTTCTGAACCATGTAAATGTCCTCGTTCGGAGAACGGGAGCAGGCAAAGCCCGCCAGTGAATCAGAACCGTATTTTTTTCTGATTTCCATAAATCTGGATGCCACAAGATCAAGAGCTTCATCCCATGTTGCGCGTTCAAACTCACCGGTTTCTTTGTTTTTGATCAACGGATATTTGATACGATCCGGGGAATGAACAAAATCGAAGGAGCCGGAACGTCCCTTTACACACACAAGTCCTCTGTTGGACGGGCCGTTCGCAGCTTCCACGTCCACAATTTTATTATCTTTTACGATCAGATTCAACTGACATCCGGTTGCGCAGTGCGGACATGTAGTACGTACCTTTTTTACTTCCCAGGAGCGATAAGCTTTTCTTCGTTTCATCGTTAAAGCTCCGGTCGGGCATGCCTGTACACAATTACCGCAGGATTCACATGTACTTTCATTCCAGGATATATCGAACGGTGTGGAAATGTGTGAATCAAATCCACGCTCTACCGTACCGATGACTCCCCTGCCTACAATTTTTTCACAGGTATTGGCGCACCTGTGGCAGAGAATACACAAATTCGGATCATATGTAAAAAACGGATTTGAATTATCGATCTCCCTGTCAATCCGCTCACCGGAAAAACCGGTCTCCTCTACTTCATATTTTCTGCACAGGTCCTGAAGCTTGCAGGCACCGTTTTTTGTACATTTAAAACAGTTTGTCTTGTGGTTGGAAAGCAGAAGATCCAGAATAGATTTTCTTGCCTCCACTACCTTTTCACTCTCCGTATATATGATATTTCCTTCTGCCACCGGAAAAGAACAAGCGGTGACAAGCTTTGGATTTCCTTCAATCTCCACGAGACACATTCTACAGGATCCTTCCGGCGCCAGTTCTTTTAAATAGCACAGGGTAGGAATCTCAATACCGGCATTCTCAGCAGCCTGAAGAATCGTTGTACCTTCCTCTACAGACATTGAAATACCATTTATCTTTATATTTAACATATCAATCACGCCGCATATGTATCTATGCTTCTCCTTCCTTTCAAAATCTGCTTATTTCTTATAAACTGCGTCAAAACGGCATTTTTCAATACAAGTGCCACATTTGATACATTTACTGTTATCAATCACATGCGCTTCCTTCACCTTGCCTGCAATCGCATCTGCCGGGCAATTTCTTGCACACAACGTACAGCCCTTACATTTATCCGGATTGATATGGTAAGATACCAGTGCTTTACAGCTTCCTGCCGGGCAGCGTTTATCCTGAATATGAGCGACATATTCATCCCTGAAATAGCGCAGGGTGGAAAGAACCGGATTCGGTGCTGTCTGTCCAAGGCCGCAAAGTGCATTCTGCTTGATCTGCAATGCCAATTGTTCCAGACGGTCAATATCCTCCATCTCGCCCCTGCCCTCGGTGATTTTTTCCAGAATCTCAAGCATACGTTTCGTACCCACACGACATGGCGTACATTTACCACAGGACTCATCTACCGTAAACTGAAGGAAAAACTTTGCGATATCAACCATACAGGTATCCTCATCCATTACGATCATACCGCCGGAACCAACGATCGAACCGATGCTTGCAAGATTCTCGTAATCGATTGGGATATCATAATACTGTGCCGGAATACATCCGCCGGACGGACCGCCGGTCTGTACTGCTTTAAATTTTTTGCCATTTGGAATACCGCCGCCGATATCATCGATAATGGTACGAAGGGGAGTACCCATTGGTATCTCAACCAGACCTGTGTTGTTGATTTTACCGCCCAGAGCAAATACTTTTGTCCCTTTGGATTTCTCTGTACCGTAAGAGGCAAACCAGTCGGCTCCGTTGATAATAATCTGAGGAATGTTTGCATATGTCTCTACGTTGTTTAATATGGTCGGACTCTCAAACAGACCCTTCACTGCCGGGAATGGCGGTCTTGGTCTCGGCTCACCGCGGTTACCCTCGATGGATGTCATCAAAGCGGTCTCCTCACCGCATACAAACGCGCCGGCGCCAAGCCTCAGCTCGATATCAAAGTCGAAGCCGGTTCCGAAAATATCTTTTCCAAGAAGACCGTACTCTCTCGCCTGACCGATTGCGATATTTAAACGCTCTACCGCGATCGGATACTCCGCACGCACGTAAATGTAACCCTGGTTTGCTCCGATGGCATATCCGGCAATCGCCATAGCCTCGAGCACCACATGAGGATCGCCTTCCAGTACGGAACGGTCCATGAATGCGCCCGGATCACCTTCGTCAGCGTTGCAGCATACATATTTCTGTACATTTCCACGGTTTCCGGATGCAAATCTCCATTTCAGTCCGGTTGGAAATCCAGCGCCGCCTCGTCCGCGAAGTCCGGAATCCAGTACCGTCTGGATGACCTCATCCGGCGTCATCTCTGTGAGCACCTTTCCAAGCGCCTCATAACCGCCGGTACCGATATACTCATCGATACTCTCCGGATTGATGATACCGCAGTTTCTCAGTGCAATACGGGTCTGATTTTTATAAAAGTTTGTGTCATTTAAGGATTTTATTCCCTCCGGGGCTTTTGCCTCCTCGTAAACAAGGCGCTGTACAATACGTCCCTTGAGCAGATGCTCGGATACGATCTCTTTAATATCCTCTTTCTGTACCTGTGCATAAAACACACCTTCCGGATATACGATCATGATCGGCCCGCAGGCACAGAGTCCGTGACATCCGGTCTTGACTACGGATACCTCTTTCTGCAGATTATTATTTTTCAGTTCTTCTTCCAAAGTCTGGATGATAGCAGCACTTCCGGAGGAAGTACATCCGGTACCACCGCAAACTAATACATGTGAACGATACATAGCCAACCTCCATTAAATATTCTCTGACTGCAGCATATACTCACTTACCGGAGTACCGCCGATCAGATGTTTTTCCACTACGTCTACTGCCTTATCAGCAGTCATTTTTACATAGGTTACCTTGTCCTTGCCCGGCTCGTAAACTTCCACGATCGGCTCATACTGGCACAATCCGATACAACCGGTTTGAGTAACCATGATGTTTTCCAGTTTGCGGCTCTGCACTTCGTTTGCCATCTTATTTAATACAGGACGTGCTCCGCTGGCAATACCGCAGGTGGCCATACCTACAACAACCCGGATTCCGTCAGCGCCCTCCTCACGAAGACCGATCTGGCTCTGCATTCTCTCTCTGATTGCTTTTAATTCTTCCAGTGATTTCATCAAATAGCCCCTTTCTACATATACTTTTCTAAAATTCCGTCTATCTCGTCTACGGTTAAACGTCCATAGACGTCACCATTGATCATCATAACCGGCGCCAGACCGCATGCACCGATACATCGGCAGGCATCCAGAGAAAATTTACCATCAGATGTACATTCTCCGCCGGAAATCTCCAGTTTTTCCATCAGCTTATTGTAGATATCGCCGGAGCCTTTTACATAACATGCGGTACCGAGACATACGGAAATCTGATAATTTCCTTTCGGAAACAGTGTAAACTGTGAATAAAAGGTTGCCACTCCATAGATTTTTTCCATCGGCACCACCATCTCATCAGAGATGATCTTCTGAACCTCATAGGGCAGATATCCGTAAATCTCCTGCGCCTTCTGCATAATCGGCATCAAAGAGCCCTTTTCACCCTTCTTCTCTCTTATGACACGAAGAAGCTCTTCTTTTTGTTCCGGGGTTCCATAAAAAGGAACCGCTTTTTTCTTTTCCAAAATGTATCCTCCTTATATAATTTATGATAAAACAATTTCTTTACCTATTTACAGATACGCTCCGGATGCGCATAAATATTAAATCTTCCGCCTCTGGCAAATCCGATCAGAGTGATCCCAAGCTCCTCTGCAAGATCGCAGGCATAATTGGTGGGGGCTGATTTTGCGATGATCATAATACATCCCATGGAAGCTACTTTCCACAGAATTTCCGCCGGCACGCGCCCGCTGAATACCAAAACTCCGTTTTCCATGGAAATATTTCTGAACAGGCAGTCTCCCACCACTTTATCAACCGCAATATGCCGGCTGACATCTTCCATGTAGGACACAAATTGTCCGTTCCTCACCAACGCAGCGCAATGGACACCGCCAGTTCGGTGAAACAGGCCCGATTTCTGCTCCAGCTTTCTGGAAAAACCGATGATCTGCTTTACCGTAAACTGCTCATCACCTGCATTTACATTTGATATCTGCTTCCGAAAGCTCCCGGAAATTTCAATTCGGATCTCCTGCTTTTCCGGAAGAATTTGAAGATCTGCCACATCCGCCGGATGATTGATATACTCTTTCATATATAAGTATCCTATTACAGCTTCCCTCATATCCCAGGGAGAGCAAATCATCCTGTCAATATATGTACCATTCACAAAAAGCTGATATACTACTTCATCCACCAAATCTTTCTGTGCGTCCAGTAATTGACCTCCCGTATATGTCAATACATCTCTTCCAACAATATTATGTTCTAATTTATTTGCCTGCATTTTTTGCTTTCCTCAAATATACGAACCAATAGACACATCCCACACAAATTGCTCCCCCGACGATATTTCCCAGAGATACCGGAAGCAGGTTTTTCCCGAAAAACGCTCCCCAGTTCAGAGCTGTCATATCCACTCCCGCATCCGCTGCCGCCTGGGAAAATGCCGGAACCTGTTTTGCAAACAATCCTGCAGCTATGTAATACATATTGGCAACACTATGCTCAAATCCGCAAAGGACAAACATCATGATCGGGAAAAACAAACCGATGATCTTACCTGCCACATCCTTTGCTGCAAATGAAATCCACACAGCAATACAAACAAGGAAATTGCAGAGGATTCCTCTTAAAAATGCATCTGGAAACGTCATAGAACATTTCGTTACTGCTGTTGAGATCACCGACACTGCCATTCCGTTTCCAAACAAAGAAGGCTGATGACTGAACACAAGACATGCTGCCACCAATATACTGCCAATCAGATTTGCGATATAAACAACCACCCAGTTTTTCAGCATCCCTCCCACAGAAATTTCTTTCTGCAAAAGAGGAATCGTCAAAAGACAATTTCCGGTAAACAATTCGCTCCCTGCCAGCAATACCATGGTCAGACCTCCTGGGAAAACACATGCACCGACAAACTTACCCACAGATGTCAGCGGAACCGATACCGCTACCGTCGTAGCCGCGATACCTCCTATTCCGATAAAAACCCCCGCCAGAATACCCAGAAGGAGCATTTTGGAAACCGACATACTTACCTTTGCCTTTCCTGTTGCTATATAGTTTTTTGCCACTTCACCTGGTGAAAAAAAATTCACTTTTTTGACCTCCCTTTTCATCATATTGTACTAAAAAAAATACAATCTTATCATACTCCTACATTTTTTTATTTTCAAGCATTTTTCACTTATTTTTGTATATTTAGTACAAATAAACAATAATTTTGTCCATATTTATAATCTTTTTATTGTATTTTTTACATAACTGATGAGAAATCTGCATAACCGAGGAGTAATTACCTAAAGTTTTATTTGAAAAATAACTATCAATTTTGTACTAAATTTGATACAATAGGCAAAGCAGGGATTTTATATTAGGAGGATATTATGACATTAGGGGAAATTAAAGAGTTATTATGCGGCGATTTTTTGACGGAGGAAACTGATGAGGTACTGAATCATTCTGTCAGTGCAGCCTACAGCTCCGATCTTATGAGCGATGTACTGGCATATACACAGGAAAACGCGGTACTGATCACCGGACTTAACAATCCGCAGGTGATCCGTACATCTGAGATGATGGATATCTGCTGTGTGATTTTTATCCGGGCAAAGGAGCCTTCCGAGATGATGATCGATCTGGCAAAAGAATCCGGCATCAGTGTAATGATCACGGAAAAAGGAATGTATCATAGCTGCGGTATACTCTACAAAGAAGGACTACTGGGAGGTACGGAACATGGGCGCAAATAGTGTTCACTTTCGATATGACGTGGATTCTGAGGATTTTACCAGAGCCGGCGAAGCAAGCAGCGATCTGAAAAACAAATTAAAGAAACTGGGGGTAAACCCGGTGGCGGTACGCAAAGTGGCAATCGCCATGTATGAGGGTGAGATCAATATGGTCATTCACGCAAATGGCGGCATTATTGATGTGGATATCTATCCGAGTAAAGTCACCATGTGTCTCAAGGACACGGGACCCGGCATTGCAGATATCAATAAGGCAATGCAGGAAGGATACTCCACCGCTCCCGATGAGATCCGTTCTCTTGGATTTGGAGCCGGTATGGGACTTCCGAATATGAAGAAATCATCCGACGAAATGTCCATAGAGAGTACGGTCGGCGTGGGGACCACTGTTACCATGACGGTAAATTTTTAGAAATCAGGGGTTTTTAAATGGAAAAGAACAAATTTTTTCATTCGGTGTTTCTTGTCGAGGATCATTGCAAGGGCTGTGTCAACTGTCTGAAGCGGTGTCCTACCAAGGCAATACGAATCCGAAACGGAAAAGCACATATCATACATAAATTCTGCATTGACTGCGGTGAATGTATCAGACATTGTCCGCATCACGCAAAGCAATCTCGCAGAGATCATATTGAAGTGTTAAAAGACTACAAATATACCGTTGCGCTTCCCGCTCCGGCTTTGTACAGTCAGTATAACAATATTTCCGATATCAATATTATCCTTACCGGATTACTGCATCTGGGCTTTGATGACGTATTTGAGGTCAGCGGAGGCGCCGAGCTTGTTTCCCAGGCTACCAGAGCGTATGTGAAAAACCACGAGGAGCAATGGCCCTTAATCAGCACAGCATGTCCCACGATAGAGCGGCTGATCCGTGTACGTTTTCCAAGCCTTATTGACCATATGCTGCCACTGCTTCCCCCGATGGAGGTAGCCGCATCTCTGGCAAGACAGAAGGCTGTACATGATACCGGATATAAACCGGAAGAAATCGGCATTATCTTTATCTCTCCCTGTCCGTCCAAGGTCTCTTTTACCAAAGAACCTCTTGGCATGGAGAAGAGTAATGTGGATCATGTGCTTGCCATCAAGGATATTTATCCTGCTCTGCTCTCAAAGCTTACGGAGGCAGAAGCGAATCCCAGAGATTTATCCATTTCAGGAAAAATCGGTGTCGGATGGGGCGTCAGCGGCGGAGAGGCCGCAGGTATTTTTACTTATCAGTATCTGGCGGCTGACGGAATCGAAAATGTCATCCGGGTTTTGGAAGATCTGGAGGACGACAAGCTGAGCAGCAAGCTGAAATTTATTGAGCTGAATGCCTGCAGCGGCGGCTGTGTAGGCGGTGTCTTAAACATTGAAAATCCATACATAGCGATTGCAAAAAATAAAGAACTGAACAAATATATGCCGATCTCCGGTTCTCATGAAGAAGATTATCTGCCCAATTACGATGTGCAGCTAGACTGGACAAAACCTATCGAATATGAATCCGTATATCAGATCGGCGAAAATATGCTTGAGAGCATGGCAAATCTCTCCGCTGTGGAGGAATTGCTGGAAGAATTGCCGGGACTGGACTGCGGCGCCTGCGGTGCGCCCACCTGCAAATGTCTGGCAGAGGACGTGATTCGGGGTAAAGCAGACAAGGATGACTGTATCTATCTGCTCCGCGACCGTTATGATGCGCTGTTAAAGAGCCAGTTATTTAAAGAAAAGGGGGAACACAAATCATGAAAATAGCAGATATTGCTCAAATAGAAGGAATCAAACTGATCATGGAAGGCTCCAATATGGAAGGTGAGATCACAGAACCCTATTGCTGTGACCTGCTCAGTGTAGCTATGGGAAATGCACCCGCCGGATGTGCATGGTGTACTGTTATGGCAAATATGAATACATTGGCAGTTGCATCCCTCACTGAGGCAGCTTGTGTGATCCTCTGCGGCGGAGTGGTCTGTGATGAGAACATGACCATGAAAGCAAAGTTGGAGGGCATTACCATTTTTGCCACGGATGCTCCTATTTTCGATACAGCGCTGGCTGTATATAACAGACTCCATGCTTAAGCTTCCATACGATATGCATCTGCACTCCTGCCTGTCTCCCTGCGGGGATGATGATATGACCCCCGCCACCATTGCAGGTATGGCAACCATCATAGGATTGCAGGTCATAGCGTTGACCGATCACAATACATGCAGGAACTGTCCGGCATTTGCGGCAGCCGCAAATCAATATGGCATTACCGCCATCTGCGGTATGGAACTGACTACCTCGGAAGAAGTACATGTACTCTGCTATTTCTATACGTTAGAGGAAGCGCTTTCCTTCGATGCATATGTGCATGAGCATATTCTGCCGATTCCAAACAAACCGGATATTTTCGGCAATCAGAATATCTGTGACGAGAATGATCAGGTGATCGGCACAGAGGATATCCTGTTGATCTCCGCAACGGATATTTCCATCTCGGATATTCCGGCGCTGATGGAGCAGTTTCACGGGATCATGGTTCCGGCTCACATTAACAAAAGCTCCACCAGCATTTTATCCAACCTGGGATTTATCCCGCCAGACAGCACCTTTGTCTGTGCTGAGGTAAAAAATCCGCAGGATATCCCAATGCTGAAAAAGCAGCATCCCTACCTGCAGAGCTGTAAGATCCTCTCCAGTTCGGATGCCCATACACTGAATGACATTCAGGAGCCGATCCGATTTCTGGAGGTGGAAGAAAATTCTGTGAAAGCAATTCTGGATATGATCTCCGGAAAATAACCTGTAAACAAACACCTGTAATATAACAGAGCAGCAGTTCCATCAACCTGCTGCTCTGTTTTTATCATCTATTCATATTTTATGATTTCTTCGGATTCTTTTTCTCGAATTTCTCTCCCAGATTTTCAATCTGACCATCTTTACCGATCACATCAATATTGTCCAACTGCGCTTTCAGATTTCTTCTCACAGCCGCAATATATTCCTGTCTGAGCATTGCCTGCTCCGCTTTCTCTGCCGCCGTCAGCCCTTCAGCCCTGCTCTTGCGGGCAAGCTCATTGATACGTCCTATTGTTTTTTCATCCATCTGCTTTTTCTCCCACCTTATTATTCCACCAGCTCCAACTTGTCCTCCAAACCGCCGGTAGTGTAGAACTCGTAATCTTCCGTCATAAACAAGGCTTCCACCCCATCCAGAGATTCTATCAGTTCCATACCCTTTTCCAATCCAAGGGTAAAGCATGTCGTACTAAGACCATCTCCATCTGTCGATGAATCCGATAAAATGGTCACGCCTAAAAGTCCGTTATCATAGGGATAACCGGTTTTAGTATCTAAAATATGATGATAGTGAACGCCATCCAGATCAAAATACCTTTCATATGTTCCGGAAGAAACCACGGATTGATCTGTTACAGAAACCGCCGCAATGGATGCCCCTCTGTCATCATAAGGCTTCTGTATTCCAATATGAAAAGGTGTACCGTCCGGCTTTGTTCCTATCGTAAGCACATTTCCTCCCAGATTTATCGTGGCGCTCTTTACTCCCTGTTCCACGAGATATGTCTTCATCTGATCTGCAATATAACCTTTGGCAATCCCCCCCAGATCAAGTTTCGCTTTCGGGTTCAAAAGAGCTACCTGGTCACCTTTGATCTGCACATCATGATAATCTACATTCTGAACCGCCTCGGCAATCGCTGTCTCATCCGGCAAAACACCTTCGTTATCAGAAAAATGCCACAGATCGGACAATACGCCAACAGTAATATCAAAGGATCCCTCACTCAGTTCACAATAGTAAAGACCTCTTTCGATCAAATCCACCGTTTCCGTATCTACCGTAACATATTCCCCGCCTGCATCATTGATCCGGGAAATATCACTGGTAGATATCGTTCTGCTGAACAACTGCTCGTAATGGGCAGCCATATCAAAACAGTCCTCAATCAAATCTACCTGTTTCGGATCATATACCGTAATGGTAATGACTGTATCAAAGTAAGTTCCGTTTTTGGAATATTTCTCCGTAGCACGGGTGCAGCCGGAAAAAAGAATAGCCACCAAACACGACACCATTATCATAACTGACATTCGTATTTTCATACTATAATTTCCTTTTCTCTCAAAATAAAATGCACCATTCAAAATGCTATGAAAGCGGATAGATCCGCTTTCGATATCCGTTGTAATAATTCTATCGTTTTTGAACGGTATTCCCCATTTTTCAAATACACGGAAAATGCACTTTGATTCACATATCCTGATATCATAACAATCTGGGAATATAAAAGATATGCTTCTTTTTCCGCCTGTGAAAAATGATAATATTTCTTCATTATCTCTGTACTTTCCCTGTAAGATGTAATCAGCTTGGAGAAAATCTCTTCCGCAGTATAATCTGCCATAAAATCATCCGTATAAACAAATTTCCCCTGGAAGGCAATATTTGCCAGATAATTTGCTATGACCTCAGTTCCTGACATATTAAAATCAAACAATCCTATGATATGATTTTCATCATCTATACAAAGATTCGAGAAATTTTCATCTCCCTGAAAGACACACCTCGGCAATTTTTTATAGAATGCCAGCAATTTATTTCTCACTTTCTTATAATTCTGAATCAGTCTCT
>CAYRZL010000005.1:0-60400 GCA_964428795.1 uncultured Lachnospiraceae bacterium
GCTATTGACGCATGTCCGGTGAATGCGATCTCATGGGAAAACTAAATCCGGTAATGAAGGCAATTTCAAATAATCCATTTGGAATTGCCTTTATATTTATTAACTATTGAAATTTTACTTTTCATTTTTATTTTTTCAAAAACAGCAATATTTCTGCGATTTTCACAAAAAAGCATTTGGCACCTATGTTTGACGAAACCAAAAAAACAAATTGACACTCCTTTTTGTTATGTGTTATACCTAAACTTAGGTAGTTGTAGCTAACTATCGTCATTCTTTGACAAAAGAGGGGGGAGTGATGAGCGGATGGAAAATGAATTAAATCCGGAAGAAAGCTTTAATGGAGAAATCGGAAATAATATGTTTTATTCAAAGGAAGAGCGGGAAGAAGATATATTGGAAACCCTGTATCTTTGGTGGAAAGAAGGAAAGCCATTGACCATCCCTCAGATCTGCATGGATTTTGACATTACAAAACGTGAAATGTCTTATTACATAAAACAGATGGTAAAACATGGATATTTGAGAGAACCTGAGAAGAATGGCAACTTAGAGTTGACCGCATTCGGAAAAGCGGAGGGGGCAGAATGTCTGCTTCGCCATCAGCATTTGACTCAGTTTCTCCAAATGATTTGCGGACTGGATGAAGAGAGAGCAGAGGAAAATGCTTGCCGGATGGAGCATGTAGTCAGCGGAGAAGTTCTTCATGGAATCTGTGATTTTATCAAATATGGAGATACTTATGATCGTGTAGTAAAAAATGCAAACCTTCGTATTTTTTATGATGAAGGAATTTACGAATTTTGTATGAGCATTTACTGCACGGAAAAGAGATATCCCCGTGTGCTGGCAAAAGAAAACGACTGGTTTTCGGACAGCGTATTTTTAGAAATCAGCAATGAAAAAAGTTATTTTTATTTGAAGGAAACTGCAGAGCATTTGGACTATGACGGTCTTTGGTATAAGAGTGAATTTGAATGGAAGAAGGCAGTAAAAACAAAGAAAGGATTTCAGATTCCCACAGATGTATTTTCTTTTACATTCAGCCCTAAAATGCCTGTCACAGAAGGATATTGCATCCTCGCATTTTGTTCTGAAAAAGATGCGGAGCCGGCGGAGAAAAATTATCGGGAGTTAAATGTACATATCTGGCAGGGAGAGGTGAATGAATATGGCTCAAGGTGAAAATTTTAAGAGAGATAATCTTCCGACCATGCAGCAGATTCGATACCTGATGGAGTTGGAAAAGCTGGAAAACAAGCGTGGAAATGTTGCAATGATATCTGAAATCTGCGGCGTACATCACGGTTCTGTCAGCCGCTATTTAAAAATAAGCTATGAAAACGGATTATTGACTAAAGATTATAAATTTACAAATGCAGGACGGGTATGGATTGCAAAATATAAAAAACTGATTTACGATCTGGAAGACTATTTCAAAAACGTTGGTCTGGCAAAGGAAGAAATTCCTGCTGCTGTCAAAAAAATGATTGAGAGTCTTGACTATCATGTCTTAACCAGCATGATCCGCACCGATCAGGAAATGCGCAGGAAACATTCATCCAATAAGGACAAATGGAAAACTCCTTCCAAAAACTTTCTCAGTGAGGTTCTCAAATATGGTACTGAACCCATAAGCTTTATGCTGTTTCGAATGGACCACCAGAAAGGCTATGGCGTATCAATGGCAAACAGAGGTTTTGAACGACCTGCCCTGTTGCGCCATAACAAGCGGGGAAGCTGGATTCAGCTCACCCTAAAGGAGATGAGCGCAGAATCCCGCATGACCGGAGAAATGATGACAGGATACATGAAATCTCTGAAATATGAAGAAAATGGCGTTCTTCTGCAGGCTGAAATTAAGGACGGAAAACTGCGGATTCCACTGGAAGCCTGCCATTTTATAAAGAAACGGGGCGGCGAGGTAATGGGGATGATCCCAGTTACCGTAACCTGTAGTGTTGGACGAAATCATATGCCGGAGAGCACTGCAATTTTGGTTTTCTGGTTATAATAAAAGCAAAGAAAAAATAAAATTTGAAGAGGATGGCTGCGGTCATCCTTTTTGAATGCAATAATTTATAAAATAGTAATTGACATATTCTTTGTTCTCATTTATAATCATGGTATCAAAAGATAACATATATAGAAAGATATGTGAAACCCTTCGCCTGTCTGCCATATCCGGCGTTCTGATACAGGTGTAGATGTCTGGCATTCGCCATTTTTCACATGTAGCAGTAATCATGAAAAACGGCGAATCGGGAGATCAAAGCTCCTTTTTTGCCTTCAAAAAAGGAGGAATTGGATGAGTACGGAAAGCAATACCGTTATGTATCAGACAGTGGAAGAAATTTTTGCGAAAGAGGGACTCCCGGAGGAAATCAAAACGGAAGTTCATTTATGGGATGAAATTCTGAAAAAGGAATTTTTTGTCATGCCGCAGCATATGCTGCCTCTTATCACGGAAGCACACGGGAAAGTGTATGCGCCGGGAACTACCACAGAGCCTGTGGCGAGCGAATATTCTGTGGAACGTTCTCCGAGCGGTGAGATCACATCTGTCCGGGCGGATTCTATGCTTCGGGTGAACGGTACGGATGTATATCATTTTGAATGTGAAATAAAGATGGATGCTACCATCATCCTGCGGGTTATCGAATATTCTGTCCAGGAAGCGCTTGCACATGCAGAAAAGCTCCGGTCGATAGAAGGAGAAAGTGAGATATATCAGATACGTTTTCCAAGGTCAGCGGTGATGCTTCTGCAAAATAAAAGGCATATGCCATCAGAAT
Organism: uncultured Lachnospiraceae bacterium; assembly: GCA_964428795.1. Lineage (GTDB taxonomy): Bacteria > Bacillota > Clostridia > Lachnospirales > Lachnospiraceae > CAYRZL01. The sequence goes on from CAYRZL010000005.1 coordinate 2,796, forward strand.
TTATCTGCAAAATGATTCTGCCGGATGATTATATATACACATACAGGATTCCGACGATCCGCGTTCAGGATTATACACTTGATGAAATCCGGGAAAAAAAGCTTTATCCACTGATCCCTTTTTTACCGATCCGTTTTCGGAAAGAATTGGAAAAAGAGCATCCCAATATAAAAAAGATCCTTCAAGATGTTAAAATATTTTATAATGGAATCATAGCAATGCTGGATGAAGCAATGGATCGGGATGAACTGAGCGAGACAAATTATAAATCTGTGCTGTTGTCTCTGTTACGGAAATCCCTGCTTCGCGTATTTAGTAAAAATGAACAACTTTTAACGGAGGTGAATAAAATGTCAATGCCGCTATTGGAGCTGGAATTTGAAAAAATTGAGAGATTAGAAAATGAACTCGATAAAAAAGATGTCGAACTCAATAAAAAAGATGTCGAACTCGATAAAAAAGATGATGAACTCAATAAAAAAGACGTTGAACTCAAAGTTTTACGATCTTTGCTGAAAAAACATCATATAGAAATACCATCATAATGCATTTGAAAAATATTGATAAAACGGGCCATTACCGTATCGCTGTAAGTAACGGTAATGGCTCGTTTTTTCTTATTGAGAAAACTTATCAGGGCATGAAAATATTTTAAAAAAAATGAAAATCAGAAAAAATGTTGTATTTTAGGGAAATAAAGAAAATCCATTTCGCACACACGTTTGACGGGGCAAAAAATAATAATTGACTTGATAAAATATGTCATGCTATATAAATTTTAGATAGTTTTATCTAACCCAAATTAACTTGGGATAATGAAAGCTACAGGGAGGAGTAAAATCATGAGTAAAACATTGAAACTCAGAATAAAGCGTGTTTTTATTACGCTAATGGCATTTGCCATGATATTTAATTTTAATATGGCAAATGTTTTTGCCGAAAGCACAGAAGACGATTACTATGCTTTTCCAGAGACAAAACCAACAGCAAGTATACCATCAAACATACCTGAAGGTACATATGAGGTACCGGTATATATGTATGCAAGATATACGGAAGAAGCTTCCATGGGAAATGGTGCTATTGGTCATACTGCTGCCATTACTGTAGAAAATGGTACAGCAACAGCATACCTGGAATTTCATGACATGCCATTTCTGGATGCCTATGGACATTTGGAACAGCTGTGGTATTACGATACAGAGGGAAATCGATGCAGCGTAGAAGTGGATGAAACGGAATGGCTGATAAATGAATCTACAATGGATCGTGTAAAAACTATTCGCAAATGTCATTTTGTATTGCCGACCACAGATGCTGAAATTGTGTGTCGTGTCAAAGTAGATGCAATGGGAGATTCAGAACAGGATGCAAGACTGGTGTTTGATTATAGCGGACTGAGCGGATCTTCCAATACGGTAGATACAACTGCCCTGAATAATAAGATCAAAGAAGCAGAAGCTATATCAAATGATAATGGTATCTATACGGATGAAAGCTATGCATCTTTACAGGAGATAATCGAACTGGCAAAACTTGCAGTTTCAGCCCCTGATCTGACAGATGAATATGCAGCCGGTTTTATCACATTGCTTCAAGGCGCTATTGATGGGCTTGAGAAAAAAGGAACAGACACACCAGATAATCCGGATGTCCCTGATGTTCCAATTACTGAGTTAGAAGCCAAAATTGCAGAAGCGGAAATCGAATTAAACAGATCCTATCAGTACACAAGTGAAAGTATTGAGGCTTTGACAGAGGTCATTGATATAGCGAAAAATGCCCTTACAGCACCAGATTTGACAGAAGAATATGCACAGGATCTGGCTGAATTGCTGCAGGGAAAAATAGATGAATTGAAAGTTAATCATGCGACACTGAAGTATGTGCTGAACATAGCAAAAAGCTATAACAACGATGACGGTTCATATACAGAAGATAGTTTTGAAATATTACAAACCTGTATTGCTGAAGCAGAAAAAGCACTGGAATCAGAGGATGAACTTTCCTATGATGATTCTTCAAGACTGGAGAATAAATTATTCAGTGCCGTAAACAATCTTAAAGAAGCAGTTACACCGGTGGAGCTTGAAGATGGATATTACGAAACAACAGTTACTTATTATCTGGGATCTTATGGTTTGGATGACGGTATAAATATACATACAGACGTTGAAGACGAATTCATGAAAAGTGTGTTTGGCCCGAAGATGAAATTCAAGCTGGAAGATGGTATCTATACACTGATATTTACGCCTTTGATTGACGAAAATGAAAAGTACTATTTTTCAGATATTACTATCAGCAATCATTTGTATGGGTACGGTTCCATGGAGGGAACAAAAGAAATAGATTACTGTGGCTCCAAACACAATGTTTTTGATGCGGGAAAAACAATAATCCAGGCAGCGATAGATAATCAGTATTCACGCAAAAGCATGTATCTTTATCTTTCGGGTTACTCCAAAGAAGAACAGAGCAACAATCATGAGAATGTAACCGCTGTTCATGGTGACAATGGGAAATATGTTTCATTAAACTTTACGGATATTGATATTGATTGGGCGAATGCTGTAAAGATCGGTGAAATATCTATTGATAAATCTGAATTAGAAAAAGAACTTGAATTTGCGGATTATATGTTTTCCACAGATTTGAGCAAATTTACAGATGCATCTGTAGCAGCCTATAAAGCGGCTTATGATGCAGCGAAGGAAATATTTTACAGCGAAACAGTAAAGCAATCTGAAGTAAGGGAAGCAACGGAGAAATTGAATAAAGCTTCCTACGAACTTGTAAAAAATGATATCTATTTAAATGCAAAAATTCTGGAAGCATCCGCTATTGCACGCGGAGATGCATCCGATGAAAAATGGAACGCATTACAAAACGCAATCAGTGATGCAACAGCGGTTTTAGAAAACACAAATGCAACCCAGGAACAGTTGAAGGAACAAATTACTAAACTGGCAGATGCAGTTGCAGATTTCACAAAAGTGACGATTGACACATCTGCATTGGAAGAAAAAATTGCTGATGCAGAAGCAATTCATAATGATGATGGTAAGTATACAGCAGAAAGCTATACTTCACTGCAAGAGATAATCGCACTGGCGAAAAGTGCGTTGACTGCTCCCGATCTGACCCAGGAATATGCTGAGCAATTCACACTTTTACTGCAGAGTAAAATCGATGCATTAGAAGAGGTGTCAGAGCCAATACCGGATGTTTCCGGGAAATATACCGTTTCTATTGAACTTCGTCAATTTGGAAACGAAGACTTGTCCATGGGTAATGAAGCCATCGTTCCGGAAGCAGTACTTGTAGTTTCAGAAAGTGGGAGCGCCACATTGGAAATGGATCTGAAGTCATTAACCTATCTGGGACGTGACGGATATCTTGGCTGGATGAAAAAGGTGACAAAAGTTCTTTCCGAGAATAACTATCATTATCCAATAGAGATTCTTACTGAGGATGCTGCGGTTTTGGAAGAATATGAAAATGTCTATGACAATTTCAATGATCCTGACAGCAGCTATGCCGATACAGAAGTTGTTAATACATGGTATCCGAAGAAAATATCAATTCCTGTGACCATAGATATTGATGCATCAACCGGAACCATAAGCGGAGAAGATGATATTCTGGTACAGGTCTATGTTCCGGTAATGGAAAACATCCTGTCCGGCGGCGGAACAAAATTTGCTCGAATCATTGTAGACTGGAGCACATTAAAAGAAGCAGAAGAGATTGATGAAACCGTGGATAGAACTGCATTGAAAAATGCTGTTGAAGATGCACAGACAAAACTTTCACAGACAGAGACATATACATCTGCAAGCTTAGATGCGTTAGAGAAAATTTTAAATGAGGCAATAAATGTGCTGAATGATGACAATGCATCACAATCTCAGATCGATGCCAAAAGAATTGAATTGAATCATGCATTGAAAGCACTGGTGGAAATCAAGTCAACGGATAGAACTGCCTTGGAATCCATGATTGCTGACGCAAAGGAAGTTGAAAAAGGTAAACATACGGATACTGCATGGAATGAATTTCAAGATGCAATTACCACAGCGCAGAACTCATACAAAAACAATGATCTCACTCAAACTGAAATTGATGCGGCAGTAAATGAACTGAAAGCGGCAATCCAACGTTTTAATAATAGTGAACTGGTTTCTGAGCTTGATAAAAATAAGCTGGAAGATGGTATTTATTCCCTTACCGGAAATATGGTAAAAGTTGACAAAGAAACAGCATCTATGGCTGACGGTGCAATCAATCATACAATTAAATTGACCGTAAAGGATGGGAAATATTATCTTTCCGTAGATTTTAAAGGTTTGGAGATCGGTGCACAATTAGGTTATCTCAGTCAGCTAAAATATTTCGTATCCGGTTACAGTGTGGATTATTATGGAAATCCGGAAGGTGATACAAAAACCGTTACGATAGATTCTTATCAGAAGGATACATCCGGCAATCTTGTCAGTGACATTTATGGAACCAATTATCCGGATGTTGTGACTTTCGAACTGATTCCGGAGGCTCTGGAAGATGGCTATGTGCCGCTTCAGGTATTTGTTCCGGTTATGGAATCTATTGCAGCCGGAACCGGAACCCAGCCAGTATTCTTAAAGCTGGATTGGAGTACCCTGAAATCTACCACAGCGGACGATCCGGATTTTATTACAGATGATTCCAATGACAGTAATAACAATAACAACGATAGCAGCAATAGTAATAACAATAGCAGCAATGATAGTAATACTGGCACAAGTGGAGGACTGACCGGCGGTGCAAATCTCAGTGGCAGTTCTACTCTGAATGGTGGTTCCAGCCTTACAACGTCCGGCAATTCAAGCTTAAAGAGCGGAACAAGTGGTCTTTCCAGTGGAAGCTCCAGTCTGAAGTCTGCTTCCGGTGCAAAGACCGGTGATGGAACCATGGCTGGTGGATGGTTTGTTCTTATAATCATTTCCGGACTTGCATTGACAATTGTAGCTATAGAAAAAAATGAACGTAAGAAATATACGAACTAGACAGCAGGAAGGAAGATTATGAAAACAGCAAAGATGAAATATAAATTTTTAGCTGGATTTCTGGCATTTGCGCTTGCCCTCATTCTGGGGGCAGGCTTTCCTGCCATTCCAGCCTATGCAGCCAGCGGAAATGTCTACACCTGTACCATCACTCCCTGTTACAGACATCCGGTTACAGGAGAGATCGAAGATTCCGGAGGGGAATCCTCCTATGCCACCGGACAGGGTATGGTAGAGGGAGCTATTTACACATCAGGTATTATGGAAGTGACAGAAGATGGTAACTATTATCTTACCATCCGCATGAGTCTTATAGATTATACCTCCGGTCACAGCTTCTGGGTTCAGAATGTGGGAGATTCCGGCTGGAGTACTCCGGCTGTGGGAATTACAGCAAATGGTACAGATTCCAACGGTACGACAGCGGATATATGTATTCAGGTACCAAGTGAAAACTGCGTAGTCAGAGGTTCTATGTATGTAGAGCCAATGGAAAGAGATGTTATTTTTTATCTGTACCCCAGTGATTATTCTGAGGGAAACAGTACAGATATGGTTTCCACTATGATCACCACAGGTACAGACACTCAATCCTCAGACAGTACCCAGACTGCTTCTGGGGGAAGTTCTGAAGCTTCACAGTCAGCAGCAAGTTTATTGAGTACCGGATCAGACTTGCTGCAAAGCAGTGATTCCTCAGAAAACGAATCAGATTCAGATACACAGGAAACCCAAAACAGTGAGACGGATGACACTTCCGAAGAGTCAGAAGAAGCTTCAGCTCTGCAAAGCAGCATTACGAAACCTGCTACAGTTGACACCACTCAAAGCACAGAGGATAAGGATACTGACTTGAATAGTGCCAGAGGACTAAGTTTATCTACCGAGGGCGAAAGTGATGCAGCAGAGAATGAACGCACATCTGCAAATTCCATAGGACAGCAGATATTTGTTCTGGTTATCTCCATTACCATAGCAGGATTGATCCTGTTAGCTGTCGGTGCGGTAATCGTATACTATTTCCGCAAAAACTGGTACCGTTGGGGTGGTGGTGAAGACGATGAATAAAAGAATAAAAGACAAGCTGAAAAAAGCAGGGAAAACACTTGTTACGACAGGCGTTCTTTGCAGCACTTCACTGACGCTGCTCGGATGTGTGGATCAAACAGGCGGCAGTGCATCTTCCGATATATCAGCCGAAGTATCCGAAACAGATATGGAGGATGTGACAACGCTCCTTTCCATTGATGATCCGGTGGAAAAGGCAGCAGTGGAAACAGCAAAGAAAAAAGTGGCTTCCATGGGAAGTGATATCAGAATTATTGCCACATCTCCGGCAACCGCAGATATTTGCGACAGGTTGGATCTGGATCTGGTAGGCATATGCAGCACCACAACCTCCACAATTCCGGACCGTTATCAGGATTTGCCTGCGGTAGGAACTGCTATGAGCCCGGATATGGAAATTGTCTCTTCCCTGAATCCGGACTGGATTTTAAGTCCTTCTTCTTTGCAGTCTGATCTTCAGCCAAAATATGAGGCAATCGACACAGACTGGGCATTTTTAAATCTGCGCAGTGTACCAGGTATGTACCGTTCCATTCAGGAGTTGGGAGAGATTTTTGACCGACAGGAAGAGGCGCAGGCTCTGGTAGACGAATTTACAGAATTTTACAATGAATACAAGGAAAAGAATGCAGATAAGGAAAGTCCGACTGTTTTGGTTTTGATGGGACTTCCAGGTTCTTATATCATAGCAACAGAAAAGTCCTATGTGGGAAGTCTTATAGAACTGGCAGGAGGAGAGAATGTCTATGCCGGGACAGATCAGGAATTTCTCACGGTAAACACGGAGGATATGAAAACAAAAGAACCGGATATCATTCTGTGCGCTTCCCACGCCCTTCCGGATCAGGTCATGGAAATGTTCAAAGAAGATTTTGCCACAAACGATATCTGGAAACATTTTGACGCAGTACAAAATGACAAAGTATATTATCTGACATATGAGCTTTTTGGCATGAGTGCCACGTTCCGTTATCCCGAGGCGCTGGAGGAACTGCAGCCGATCCTTTATCCGGAGAGTGAGGAGGACGAGGCAAAAGCAAAGGAAAACAGTGACAACGCGAAACAGCAGGCGGAGGATTCGGATGCCACGGCGATATATGAGGAAGTAACCGGTGAATAAAGGGAGGAAAAAGACATGAACGAACAGGAGTTATGTCAGCAGGACAGTATGAGAAAAAAGAAAAAAACCGCCAGAGCGGCCATATCCTTTGCTGTTATGGCAGTATTACTCATTGTCCTGTTTTTTGCTGCGGTAAACATCGGCAGTCTGAAAGTGAGTTTTCCGGAACTCCTGAAAGGCTTGTTTGTAGAATATAACGATAACGTGGCAACCATATATGATCTGCGTTTTCCGCGTATTTTTATCTCTATACTGGCAGGTGCGGCAGTCGCTGTCTCCGGTGTATTATTTCAGGCAGTACTGAAAAATCCTCTGGCAGACCCTGGAATCATTGGTATTTCAAGCGGCGCCAGCTTTTTTGCAGTCATAATCACTGCAGTTGCCCCGACACTATTTTTCTTCACACCACTGTTTGCTTTTCTCGGCGGTGTGTTTGCTTTCTTTCTGGTGTACAGTCTGTCCTGGAAAGGAGGACTAAGCCCTCTTCGGATCATTCTTGTAGGCGTGGCAGTCAATGCCATGTTTACCGGATTATCCAGTGCATTAAACTCCATGAACGGAGGTAATATGTCCGGCGTGGCAGCTATTGTAAACGGAAATATCACCATGAAAACATGGGATGATGTACATACTTTGGTTCCCTATGTAATCGTTGGTCTGGTACTTGCCATCGCATTCTGCAATACATGCAATTTATTATCATTGGAGGATAAGACAGCCAGAAGTCTTGGAGTAAATGTCAATACGATGCGCATCATAATTTCTCTGATCGCAGTTCTTCTGGCAAGTATCTCCACAGCAGTGGCAGGCTCCATCAGCTTTCTCGGTCTGATCGTGCCCCATATCGGAAGGATTCTGGTTGGAAGTGATCATAAGGTTCTGATTCCTTTTTCCATGCTGCTCGGAGCATTTACATTTTTGCTTGCAGACACCATCGGAAGAACGATCGCATCTCCTTATGAAGTTTCTGCTTCTATCATTATGAGTGTGGTAGGCGGTCCTTTCTTTATCATACTGTTAAGGAGGTCAAAAAAATATGCAAACTGATGCAAGTAAAAAGCCTGCTATGGAAGTGCGGGGACTCTCCTTTTCTTACGGTAAAAATAAAGTGCTGAAAGATGTATCCATAAAAATTGAGGAGGGAAAGATTACCACAATTATGGGGGCAAACGGTTGCGGTAAATCCACGCTGTTTTCTCTGATGACCAAAAACCTGGATGCCAGAAAGGGGCAGATTTTTCTCAAAGGGAAAAACATTCGGAATTTAAATCTGAAGGAATTTGCAAAGCAAGTATCCATCGTACAGCAGTATAATGCATCCAGCGATGATATCACAGTAGAAAGTCTGGTATCCTTTGGCCGCACTCCTCACCGGAAACCGATGCAGGCAAAAACACATGAGGATGAGCGGCTGGTAGAATGGGCGATGGAAGTGACCGGAATCATGGATTACCGGAACCGGGAAGTGAGCCGGCTTTCCGGCGGTCAGAGACAGCGTGTATGGATCGCCATGGCTCTGGCACAAAATACAAAAATTTTATTTTTAGATGAACCGACCACATACCTGGATATCCGCTATCAGATCGAGATTCTGGAGCTGGTAAAACGGTTGAATAAAGTATTTGGCATCACTATTATTATGGTTCTTCATGACATCAATCAGGCAATCTGCTTTTCGGATCAGGTGATCGGTCTGAAAGACGGTAATGTAGCCTTTGCAGGAGAACCGGAGATTGTAATAGACAGATCCAGCATCAAAAATCTGTACGGTATTGAACTGGATGTAACACAGATTGAAGGTAAAAAGTTTGTGTTGACGGTTTAAGAAAGGGATAATATGGAAAAGAAAAAACCACTGAAATTTTTATGGATTGCACTTGGCATCCTGTGTCTGGCGCTTGGAACCATAGGTGTCGTATTGCCGATCCTGCCGACAGTCCCATTTTATTTGGCTACACTATTCTGTTTTGCGCAGGGCTCTGAAAAGCTCCATACATGGTTTATCGGCACAAAATTATATAAAAAGCATCTGGAGAGCTTTGTGCAAAAACGGGCAATGACCATAAAGACAAAGCTTTCTATCGTATGTACTGTGACAATAGTCATGGCAATCGGATTTATTCTGATGAAGCATGTACCCATCGGCAGAATATGTATTGCCATTGTATGGGTGTGTCATTTACTGTATTTCTTTCTGCGGGTAAAGACCCTTCGTCCGGGAGAAACCGAGACGCCTGCGGAAGAGACAGAAAACACTATTGTGGAAATGAAAGGGAGTAACACATGATTAAGACAAGGCTGGTGAGGCTCCTGGCTCATGCAAAAAAATATATCGTATTTCAGGTAATCTGGCAGTGGCTGTCACTGATATGCCAGGTCATCATGATTTACGCTGCGTCTATGCTTTTAGAACGCATTTTGTTTGGAGACATCACGATTTCCGGACTCATACAGTGCGTGCTGATGGTAGTGATTGCTATTCTTTTGCGCTTCCTGTTTGATCGGAAAGCTACCTATACATCTTACAAAGCGAGTGTGGATGTAAAACGAATTTTGAGAGAACACATTTACAGGAAGCTTCTGCGTCTGGGAGCCTCCTATCGGGAAAAGGTATCTACCTCGGAGGTAGTGCAGGTAAGCGGAGAAGGTGTGGAACAGCTTGAAACCTATTTCGGCAGATATCTGCCTCAGTTGTTTTACAGTATGCTGGCTCCGGTGACATTGTTTATCATTCTTTCTTTCGTGGATTGGAAAGCCAGTCTGGTGCTTTTGATTTGTGTACCGCTCATTCCCGTTTCCATTGTAGCAGTACAGAAGTTTGCAAAAAAACTGCTAAATAAATACTGGGGTATTTATACGGAGCTTGGCGACAGCTTCCTTGAAAATCTGCAGGGCTTGACTACACTTAAGATCTATCAGTCAGATGAAAAGAAATCGAAAGAAATGGATGAGGAATCCCAGCGTTTTCGCAGAATCACCATGAAGGTGCTGACAATGCAGTTAAATTCCACCAGCGTCATGGATATCATTGCATATGGGGGCGCTGCGATTGGAATCATCGTCACCTTAAAAGAATTTGCAGCCGGACATGTAGGATTTGGCGGTGCATTGATGATTATTTTGCTAGCATCCGAATTTTTTATTCCCCTGCGTCTCCTTGGCTCCTTTTTCCATATTGCAATGAATGGTATGGCGGCAAGTGATAAAATATTTGCACTTCTGGATCTGCCGGAACCGGAAAAAAGGGAGGGGCGCATCACATCCTCCTCTGTGGAAATGAGTGTGAAGGATGTCTGTTTTTCGTATGATGCAGAGCGGGAAATTTTAAGAGGGGTATCCATGGAATTTCCGGCAGGAAGCTTTACCTCTCTGGTTGGAACCTCCGGCTGCGGAAAGAGTACGATTGCAGGAATCCTGATGGGAAAAAACCGGGGTTATCAAGGCAGCATACTTATCGATGGCTGTGAGGCATCCGAAATTTCGGAGGAGAGCCTTATGGCACATATGACGCTGGTAACTCATAACAGTTATCTGTTTAAGGGAACAGTAGAAGAAAATCTGCGTCTCGGCAAGGCAGATGCCACCAGAAAGGAGATGGAAGCAGCCCTGGAAAAAGTAAATCTGCTGGGCTTTTTAAGAGAGCAGCAGGGGCTTGATACAAGGCTTCAGGAAAAAGGCGGTAATCTTTCCGGCGGTCAGTGTCAGAGACTTGCCATAGCAAGGGCATTGCTTCATGATTCGGAAGTGTATATATTCGATGAAGCTACTTCAAACATTGATATGGAAAGCGAAGAACTGATCATGAAGGTCATTCATGAGCTGGCAAAGACAAAGACTGTCGTTCTGATTTCTCACAGACTTGCAAACGTGGTGGCTTCTGACCGAATTTATATGCTGGAAAATGGTTCTGTAGCACAATCGGGCACTCATCAGGAATTGATGCAGGCAGGGGGCGCATATAGAGCATTGTATCAATATCAAAGAGAATTGGAACAATATGCAAATGCTTCCGAAAAGAAAAACACGAAAGCAGAAGAAGGACTGGAGGTGATGGCATGACACAGAGTCAGGAAACAAAGAACAGACGGACGGGTGTTCAGATCATGCGTCAGCTTATCGGGCTGGTACGTCCTTTACTTCCGGTTATGCTGATAGCCATAGCATTGGGCGTGCTTGGATACTTATGTGCCATTTTCCTTACAATACTTGCCGGATACGGGTTGATTCATGCCATTCTTGTTATGATCGGGGCAGAGCTTTCAGCAGAAAGCGGCAGTATGTTTCTGATAATGAAACCGGCAAGCATGTTTCTTATACTGATACTTCTTGCAGTATTGCGGGGAATCCTGCATTATGGGGAACAATACTGTAATCACTTTATTGCCTTTAAGCTGCTTGCCATTATTCGTCACAAGGTATTCGCAGTTCTCAGGAAGCTATGTCCTGCAAAGCTGGAAGGAAGGGATAAGGGAAATCTGATCTCCCTTATCACATCAGATATTGAATTGCTGGAGGTCTTTTATGCTCACACCATATCTCCGATAGCGATAGCAATCGCCACTTCACTGATCATGGTATTGTTTATCGGTCATTGCTCTTTCCTTGCAGGACTTTTGGCATTGGCGGGTTACCTGATCGTAGGCGCAGTGATTCCGGTTATAAACGGAAAAAGAGGTGCCGCAAAGGGCATGGAATTTCGTAACTCTTTTGGTGACCTGAATAGTTTTATCTTAGATTCCCTTCGGGGGCTGGATGAAACCATTCAGTACGGAGACGGTCAGAAACACCTGGAAAAAATAGAGACCCGTTCCAATGATCTTGGATATTTGCAAAAAGATCTGAACCGTCTGGAAGCATCCCAGAAATCCATCACAAATGTGATGATTCTGGCGTTTTCCTTTGGAATGCTCTTTTTGATGACGGGACTATATTTGTCCGGGAGTGTAGATTTTGAGGCATTATTGATCTCAACCATCGCAATGATGGGCTCCTTTGGTCCGGTGGTCGCACTGTCCAGTCTTTCCAACAATCTGAATCAGACGCTGGCAAGCGGGGAGCGCGTTCTGTCTCTGCTGGAAGAAGAACCGCAGGTGGAGGAAGTAAGCGGGGCAGAGGATATTTCCTTTACAGGAGCAAGTGCAGAGCATGTGGATTTCTCTTATGCAGAAGAGCAGATTTTAAAGAATTATTCGATCGAGATAGGGAAAAATCAGGTGGTTGGTATCCATGGGCAGAGCGGTTCCGGAAAGTCCACTCTGTTAAAACTGCTGATGAGGTTCTGGGATGTAAACCAGGGACAAATAGCTTTATCCGGTAAGAATGTAAAAGAGATCAACACCGGAAACCTTCGGGATATGGAATCTTATGTAACACAGGAAACCTATCTGTTCCATGACTCGATCGCAAATAATATCGCTATGGGAAAAACAGATGCAGCCCGAGAGGAGATTATAGCGGCAGCAAAAAAAGCGTCCATTCATGATTTTATTATGTCATTGCCGGATGGCTATGATACAAAGGTTGGAGAGCTTGGAGATACGTTATCGGGCGGGGAAAAGCAGAGGATCGGTATTGCAAGAGCGTTTCTGCATGATGCTCCGTTTTTGCTTCTGGATGAGCCTACCAGCAATCTGGATTCCTTAAATGAGGGTATCATATTAAAATCATTGAAGGAGTCCTGTGATAAAAAAACGGTTGTATTAGTATCTCACAGACAATCCACCATGAATCTCGCAGACGTAGTATATGAGATGGATCACGGAAGAATATCATAGAAAAAATCTTGAACAAACAGAACGGAAATTACATCTGCAAACATGAAAAAACAGACCGCATGGTCTGTTTTTTCATGTTAATCTGCGAATCACAAAATAGACGGTCAGTATAATAACAAGAACAAAAATGCCAATCATCCCATTTCCAATCTTACTGCGGTAGGCATCCCCATAGAAATGAGAATCATTCTGATTTCTGTTTACTGTATTTGGCTGCCGCCGGATGACCTTGTGAACCGGATCAAAGCTGAATCTCTGAATACTATGGTAGCATTTTCTGCCAATTCCTGCACAGAAGCGTTCTAAGGCGCATAAACCGGTGGAAATGCCCTTTAACGCAGTCCAGAAGGGTTTTCTTGCAAACCAGTCCGTATCCAGCGTAAGCATGGAGTGCGGCTCCATCTTGTTCAAATACATCATAAAAGGAATCAGAGCTGCGGGCAGCAGCTGCATATACTCCAACACATGTCCAACCGTGTATGGCTGATAATCCATGGCATAAGGAAGCATCTGATAGAATAGTCCCGGACAGAGTCCCACGATCATACAACTGACAGCGCCGATCACCATAGCCACATACATATTTTTCGGAATTGGTTTTATTTCCAGATTTCTCTCTTTTCCGAAGAAAATAAAATATCCCATTTTAAACGGAATGGAGAGGGCAGTACCGATACTTCCAAGCATCATCAAAAGCTCAATCCAGTGATATCCTGCATGTTCTGCCGCCACCATGGACAAAGATTTACAGGTAAAGCCGCAGAAAAGCGGCACTCCCGCAATGGACAGCGCTGCGATAAAGAAGCAGATGCACAACAGCGGCATCCGTTTTGCCAGCCGCCCTAACTGATTGATCTTCTCTGTTCCGGTGGCATAAATAATAGCTCCTGCGCACATAAACAGCAGGGATTTGTATAATACATTTCCAAATGCAAGGGAAGAAGCGGCATTTAAGGAAAACTCAGTTCCGATTCCAACGTCGATCACCATAAACCCAAGCTGACTGATAATATGGTAGGAGAGCAGTCTCCTTATATTATTTTCGATCAGAGCAAAACATGCACCGTAAAGCATCATGATAATGCCCAGATAGATCAGTATATTTGAGCCGGCAAATACACGAAGCATACAAAGAATCGTCAATTTCGTCGTAAAAGAACTCAAATATACGCTTCCGGTAGGAGGGGCTTCCGGATAAGCATCCGGAACCCATGCATGAAGCGGTACAACAGCTCCATTTATGGCAAAACCCAGGAAAATAAACCAATATGCAATATCATGGTGTGTTCCGGTCAGAATCGTAATGGCCGAAGCTCCCGCATATACCTTCAAAAGCACGCCGAAAAGCAGCATACTTCCTCCTAAAATATGGATAAAAAGGTAATGCATACCGGCGGAATTTGCTCTTTTTGTATTGGCGCTCCAGATGATCAGCAACGAGGTGACCGCCATAAACTCCCAAAAAAACAGGAAGGTAAGCCAGTCCCCGGCAAGCGTCACACCGAGCGCACCTCCGGCATATGCCATGGAAGCAAATCTTTCTAATTTGTTGTCTCTATGGCAGGAGTAAATACCTCCAAGAAGAGCCATCAGACTAAACACAAAAAGAAAGGCATAATTATCTTTTGTCAATTCAAGATAAATCAACGTATGGTTAAGTACCTCAATGGTGCAGGATGTTCCGATCGTAAGCTGCAGAGCCAGCAGGAAAGTGATCGCCGGACAGACGATCAACAGTACCTGTCTGATCCTTTTTGGAAACAGTGTTATAACAAGTCCTGCTAAAATCAGGAAAATTCCGGGATGGAGATTAGTCATGATCCTTACCTCCCTCATAATAATCCTCTGATCTTTGCAGAATCGGCGCGAGAATACGCTTTGCAAACAAAATCAAAATCCAGGCTCCGCAAAAGCCAAACAGAATATAAAAACCAGCCTCATGCACTCCCTCAAAAACGATCTGAAGAAGAAATGCGACAGCTAAAATTATGATTAAGATGAGATAAACGGTTTTTTTCTTTTTTGATTTCATCATTCACTCCTAATGCATGATAGATTCTGCGGCCATACGGGCCAGATCGTACAAATGCAATCCAAAATTTGGTATGATACCCAAAAGAATAGACAGCACAGCAGTAACACAAATAGGAATCAGCATCCATAAAGACGCCTCTTTTCGTTTCTGGAAATCGCCATTATCATTATGGGTAAAAAATGCGGTGTATGTCAATGGCATCAGATAAATGACGCTGAGCAGTGCACTGGTCAGCAGAACAACAATGTACCATGGCTGCTCCGCCTGCAGGGCGCCGATGGCGAGATTCCACTTGCTGACAAATCCGATGATAAAGGGTATGCCGATGATTCCAAGGGAACCTATGGTAAAGCAGATCATCGTAACAGGCATTTGCCGCCCGATTCCCTTCATCTCACTGATATTATTTTTGTGTGTGGTGACAATAATGGCGCCTGCACACATAAATAATGTTATTTTCATCAGTGCATGAGCAACGATATGAAACAGCGCCCCCTGAAATCCCTGAGGTGTCAGCAGACATGCGCCAAGGATCACATAGGAAAGCTGACCGATCGTGGAATAAGCAAGCCTGCGTTTCAAATTGTCCTGATTTATGGCGATCAGGGAAGAGCACAGGATCGTTGCCACCGCAATCCAGGATAAAATTCTGGCAGCACCGATTTCTTTCAGTAATTCCGGTCCGTACACATAGCCTGTAATACGGATCACACAGAATGCACCCGCTTTAACCACTGCCACCGCATGAAGCAGCGCACTGACCGGCGTAGGTGCGATCATAGCGGAAGGAAGCCATCCATGTAAGGGCATCATTCCTGCTTTCACAGCACCAGCTCCCACTAACAGGAAAAACAGTGCAATCAGAGCTCCCTTAGATGCCATAGCGCTATTTAAATAACCGCCTGCGACAAAATCCAGTTTGCCGCACATAAAAAATACGATCAGGATTCCAACTAAAAACAGCTGTCCCGGAATCAGGGTATAGATCAAATATTTTCTTCCTGAAAATTTTGCGTCATCACTGCGCTCATGAAATATCAGCGGCCAGGTAGCCATCGTCAAAATCTCAAAGAATACAAAAAAGGTCAAAAGGTTTGCCGAAAACGCAATACCCACTGCGGAAAATATGCACATGGCAAAAAACGCATAGAATCCGGTCTGATTCTGTTCTTTATGTCCCCGCATATATCCAATGGCATAAAAGCTTACAGGGATATACAAAAACGAAGAAACACAGGCAAATAAAATACCTGCTGCATCTGCCCGCAATGCCAGATCTACCCGGTGAGTGAGAGAGCAGAGCACAAATTCATATACCTGACCATCCCTTACGCCGAAAGCCATGGAAAATACTACAATAGCTGTTATAATAGCCGCCAGAGGCGAAAACACATCACGCAGATTCTGTTTTCGTCCGGTAAGAAAAATGACCAGACAGGCAGCCAACGGAATGGCAACCGCAATCAGAGGACGAATATCTGTTATAACCATCTTAGATCACCCCCTGTAACGTAGTTAAAATAATATCCTGCACAATACCGCTGTTTAAAAATCCAATCACAATGGTAAGCACCCCAAAGAGCAGGATCGGAAGCAGCAGTGACAGCGGAAGCTCCAGATGTTTCGGAACAGGAGCTTTATCCTCAAGCCCTTTCGCCGGTTTGTTGATAAAGATTTTTTCCAGCAGACGCAGGAAATAAATCGCATTCAACAGACTGCTGACTACCAGAACCGCAATAAAAATGTACATATGCTTCTGGGCAGCTCCCAGAAGGAGATACCACTTACTGAAAAATCCACCGGTCGGCGGAATACCGATCATGGACATGGCGGCAACGACAATGGTAAAGCAGGTCAATGGCATTTTTTTATGCAGCTGTCCGAATTGCCGGATGTCCACAATGCCAAAGCGATACTGAATACCGCCGATGGCAAAAAACAGACCACCCTTCATGATCAGGTGGGTTAAAATATGTAAAAAGGCACCCGATAAACCGTAAAAATTTCCAAGTCCAATACCAAGCGCAACATATCCCAGCTGTGCCACACTGGAAAAAGCCAGCATACGCCTGAAATCTGTCTGTGCCAGCGCAACCGCGGAACCATAAATCATACCTACAGCACCAATAATGGCAAGGATCATCATGGATTCTTCCACCATCCAGTGATTTACCCCAAATATAAAGAAGAAAAACCGGATCATGGCAAAAGCAGGAACCTTGCTCATGGCACCGGAGATCAGTGGGGATGCACCCGGATGAGCATAGGAATAGGCATCCGGCTGCCACACATGAAACGGAAAAATTGCCATTTTTATGCCAAAAGCTCCGATGAGGCATACGCAGACCAGAATGATAAGCGGATTGTTTAGTTGATCCTGCATCAGCACGGATAAATCCGCCATATTCAACGTGCCCGTCATGGAATACAAAAATCCGATGGCAAGCAGGTACAAGGAGGCGCCGATCGTACCTATCAACAGATAACGGAAAGCTGCCAGCACGGAACGTTTTCCTCCCAGTGCCACCAGACCATAGCAGGAGAGGGAAGAAATCTCTAAAAATACATAAAGATTGAATACGTCTCCGGTGAGCACCATTCCTGTCAGACCAACCGCAAGCAATCCGACCAGTGTGTAAAAACCGCCGGATTGAACCCATGACTTATCTTTCAGAAAACAGATGCTGAAAACAGAGGTACAGGCAGCGATCAGTGTAATAAAAAGTACAAGAACTGCATTGAGCGGATCTACTACGAATTCAATGCCGATAGGAGCTTGCCAGTTTCCTATGGCATAGTGAATGACCTGATCTGCTGTGTGCAAAACCTGATCCAGAAGCAGTGCGGAACAGCAAAACGAGGCTGCAAGTGACAAAATGACCAGCAATCTGCCAATTCGTATGAAAAATTTACTGATTAAAATCGAAAGTAAAGCTGCAGATAGTGGAATAATAACGATCAATACCGGCAGATGTTGTATAAAATTCATCCTTCTTTTTTACCTCCAAGGATTTCATCTTCCTCCACAGAACCGTAGGTTCTTTTCAATCGGATCAGCAAAGCCAAACCAACTCCTGTAGTACCAAGGCTTACTACGATAGCAGTCAGCATCAGTGCATGGGGAAGTGGATTGATATAAGATGCCGCATCGGCAGCAACACCATTTAAAACCGGAATCATAGCACCGTCTTTTTGGGCAAAACACAGGAAAAACAAAATAACAGCAACCTGCATAACATTCATGCACATCATTTTTTTCATATAATTTTTGCATGTGATCATACCATAGACACCGATCAAAAACAGAATAAAAATAAGTATGTAGATCCCACGCGCTGCAAGGAACTGATTTAATGCATCAATCATCGTCAGATTCTCCTTCCTTTTTTTCCATAATCAAGGCTTCCACCAGTCCGACAATGGTCATCATAACGCCTACGGTTACACCGGCTTCTATGAGAAAAATGCCAAGAGCATGTAATTGTTCATAATCCAGCCATCCAAAGGGCAGTTTTCCGTATTCCAGAAACTGTCCGCCATTGAATAGAGACATCCATCCGGTAAATACATAGAAAAATGCACCCAGACCAGCCACAGCAATGGCAATCTTTCCTTCTATGCGAAAGATCGCATAACGTCCCTGGGACAGACGAAAAAGAATAAATCCCAGTGCAAGAACCGCACCAGCCTGAAATCCGCCTCCCGGGCTTTCCTCGCCGGCTGCCAGAACATATACTGCATATATCATGGAAAAGGGAATGATCAGACGTGCGCAGACGTTCAGAATCGTTCCGCCGAAAAGCTGTTTCATTTCTTTTTGCCTCCCTTGCGTTTTTTCTCTTTGTACAGCAGAAGAGTAACGACCACACCGGATACAAACATAACAGAGGTTTCAAACATAGTATCAAAACCACGGTAATCCGCCAGCGTACCGGACACCACATTGTTTGCGGCAGTATCTTCTTTGCTGTGTTCAATATAAAAATTGGAAACATGTTGGTTGGGGGGAGAATTTACATCCCCGATTTCCGGTAAATATTTTGTGCCGAAACACAGTGCAATACCAAAGCATATGATGACGATCAATGTAGCAATTCGATTCATTATTTTTTACACCACCTGTCTACCTTTTTCAGCGTGATCGCAAACAATACAGTTGACATAGTTCCAATAACCGCTTCCGTAAACGCAACATCCGCAGCACCAAAGATCAGATAGGTAAGTACAGCGCAAAAGCTGAATACACCAAACATGATCGTACAGCCAAACAAATCCTTTTTAAAAAGAATAGAGATTGCCACACATATGAGAAAAATCAGCAGAACAGCCTCAATAATAAAAATCTGCATCCTATTTTTCCTCCTTTTTTTCTATGGTTTTCATCGGAAATCCCGTCTCATAAGCACTCTTTGCAAGAATATGTCCTCCGATGGGATTACAAATGCATACAATGATAAAGAGCAGTACCAGTTTCAGTGAGAGAGGAGTAAAGCCTGCCTGAATGATAAATCCGACACATGTGAGCAATAATCCCAAGGTTTCACTGACACCGGAAGCATGACATCTGGTATAAAAATCAGGAAGCCTGTGCATTCCAATGACCGTAGACAGACACAGGAACATTCCGCTGAATAAAAAGCAGGCGGAAACGATATCACGAATTATCTCTATCATTTTTCTTACCTCCCAAATATTTTCCGACAATAATATTTGTAACAAACCCCATAAGCGCATAAGCAATAGCAATATCGATATACATTTCCGGTCTGCCATCCAGAAAACCGAAAATCAACACTGTAATTATAACGTCAGCACCAATTACGGATAATCCGTTCATCTTATCGTAAATTGTGTCAGAACGTATCATTTTCAGAATCATAAGAAATATAAATACAAGCTGTACTGCAATTAAAATAATATATATCGGTCTCATTGTGGGATACTCCTTAAATCTTCCAAAACGACAAATTCCCCGCTTTCATGATAGAGAGCTGCAATTCTGCGAATCATATTTCCGCTTTTCAACCCCTCCGCAGCAGTAGGGGTGAGTGTATGTACTTCAAATAAACCGTTTTTTGCTTCCATCGTAATCGTTCCCGGTGTCAGGGTGATGGAATTTGCCAGCATTGTGACAGCGATCGGATTATCGAACTGAACCCGAAACCGCAGTACGATAGGATCGATGGGCATCTGTTTTTTTAATACGGAAGATGCAACATCCAGATTTGCCAGAATCAATTCCTTTAACAGCCAAATGGCATAGCTGATCAGAGCGTGCACCGGGGCAGAAAGAATATAATATTTTTTTGTACGGTCTGCATTTCTGACCATGAGAACAGGCATACATATTCCCGCAACCACAACAGATGCCACAATTCCGATCAGGATCATCCGAAGATGGAGGCTTCCGCTGATCAGCATCCAGAACAAAAACAAATAAATACATAATTGAATATATTGTACAGCGGGATTTCCCTCTACTTTAGGATCCCTGCTCCAGATTGTCTTTCTCACGTTTCAGATTCTCCTTTTTCGGTTCTCTTAATTGAACTGCATTTGCAGCCATTTTTCGACGTTCCTCCGCCATAGCGGCATAGTGACGTTTGGTCGTATTTACATCCTTATGTCCAAGGACATCGGCAACCAGATATATATCCCCGGTTTCCCGGTAAAGATTCGTACCGTAAGTGCTCCGCAGCTTGTGCGGGGTAATATTTTTTACCGAAGTAACCAGCTTCGCATACTTTTTCACAAGATTTTCCACGGAACGGACGCCGATCCTCTTATTCTGAAGGGAGAGGAAGAGCGCCTGGGTGTGACCCTCCAGCGGAGTCATATATGCGCGCTCGTCCATGTACAAAAAAAGTGCCTCGGCAACTTCGTCACTGAAATATACAACTACCTCAGCGCCTCCCTTGCGGTGTATTTTAATACCATAATTTTTATCATCCACATCATCCAGATTCAGTCCCACACATTCCGATACACGAATACCCGTGCCAAGCAGGAGAGTAAGTATTGCCATATCCCGGGTTTTTGTCTTTTCGTGATAGACCTTCTGCTTTGCAGTGAGCTTGTCCCCGGATTCTGCTTCATCCAGCAGAAGAGCGATCTCATCCACGTCCAGCCGGATAATATTTTTTTCCCAGCGCTTCGGCATGGATACCAGTGATGCCGGATTTTTTTCAATCATTCCCTTGCGGTAAAAATAATTATAAAAACTGCGCAGACTGGCAAGCTTGCGCATCTGTCCTCTGGATTCGTTGGTATGCTCCGAACCATCATCGGAATGATAATATTTCAAATATTGCAGATATTCCTCAATATCCATGGGCGTAATCTGATCCAGAAGCGAGAGAGGGATGGACTGTATTTCCAAATTTTTACAGACAGGATTGTTTTCCCTCAAAAACTGGAAAAAAATCCCTAAATCATACGCATAAGCGATTCTCGTTCTGGAGGAAGTAGAAGGCTCAATACCGATAAAATATTCCTTGCAAAAACCAGGCAGTTCCTTTAAAAGCTCCCTTAAGCGTACCTGATTCTCGATATTTACTTTTTCATGATATGCCCGTTCCTTCAAAGCTCCACCTTCTTATTGCTTTTTGTTTTCTTGTAGGGTGCCAAACGTTTTGGCCATCCCGCCAATTTTCCGTTTATGACAGCAGTGAACATTCGTTCTTTCACGCCCGGATTCTCCAGATTTAACTGTCTGACCAGATTTTTCACATATTCACGCTTTGTATTTCCATCCGCCGGGCAGGGATTTTTTGCCACCGGAAGATCATATTTATGCTGAAATCCGATCACATCCGCTTCCTGCACATACATCATAGGGCGGATCACCGTCAAATCCATACGATCCAGATAGGTTTTCGGTGAAAAAGAATAAAAACGCCCTTCAAACAGGAGAGAGAGCAGCATTGTTTCTATAATATCATCCCTGTGATGGGCGTAAGCAACTTTATTGCAGCCCAGTTCTTTTACTGCCTGATTCAGTGCGCCTTTTCGCATTTTCGCACAGAGTGAGCAGGGATTGGTTTCCTTACGATCCTCAAAAATAATTTTTCCAATGTCAGATTTCACAATTTCATAAGGAATACTCATATTTAAACAAAGGGTTTGAATTTTTGACAAATCAAATCCTTCAAACCCTAAATCGACTGTAACTGCAATCATATCAAATTTTTTTGGATAAAAAAGTTTCAAACCATGCAGAGCATAGAGAAGCGTTAATGAGTCTTTACCGCCGGAAATACCTACCGCAATTTTATCGCCATCATCGATAAGCTGATAGTCGTCCACAGCTTTGCGTGTATAACTTAATAACTGTTGTAATTTCATGTCAAGATACCTGTTATTTTGCCTGTTTTTTTCTATTTTAACGGATATGAGATAGTATTGCAACATTTATTTCACATATTTCTAACTATTCGCAAAACACAGCTTTAACGAATAGTTGCGCCCACAATTAAAGCTTTTTATCCAATAACTCCGTAAAATAGTCCGGCAAAGGCGCATTTATCTCCATATATTCGTTTGTGTGCGGATGCACAAAGCCTATGGTCATGGCGTGCAATGTCTGCCCCTGCAATTTGAAATTCTGTTTCTCCGGACCGTATACCTGATCCCCAAGCAACGGATGACCGATGCTTGCCATGTGTACACGAATCTGATGTGTCCGTCCCGTTTCCAGCTCAAATTCCATATAAGTGTACCGTTCAAAGCGTTTCAGGACTTTATAATGAGTCACAGCAGGTTTTCCGTTTTTTTCATTGATTGCCATCTTTTTTCGATTGGTCGGATGTCTGCCGATAGCTCCCTCAATGCGTCCTTCATCATCCTTGACGCGACCTATGACAATTCCCCGATATCTTCTTTTCACGGAATGTTCTTTGATCTGCTCCGCAATATTCATATGCGCCTCATCGTTTTTGCACACGATCAGGGACCCTGTCGTATCCATATCAATGCGGTGAACGATTCCCGGACGCAATTCTCCGTTAATTCCTGATAGCTGATCCCTGCAATGATACATTACCGCATTTACCAAAGTGCCGCTGAAATGCCCGGCGGATGGATGAACCACCATACCTTTCGGTTTATTTACAACCAGAAGCCAGTCATCCTCATATAATATGTCCAAAGGAATGTTTTCCGGTACAATGGACACTTCCTTTGTCGGCGGAATCTCTACTTTGACCATATCGCCTTCGCTAAGCAAAAAACTGGGCTTTTGGACGGTCTGGTTATTTACGGTAACATGTTCCTCTTTGATCAGCTTCTGAAAGAAGGTTCTTGACTGTCCTTCATAAATTTCTGCAAGAAAACGGTCTAAACGACAGTCAGAAAAGTTTTCATTTACATCAAATATTTGCATAGATACCTCTGCGTTATGCTTTCTTCTTTTTGAATGGCTGTCTGCATGCATCTGCCATTTTCTTCAGATCATCTTCTTTATAATAAAACAGAATAAATACGATCAATGCAATGGCTGCGGCAGTCACATAGATATCCGCAACATTGAATATCGGAAAATGAATCAACACAAAATCGAAAAAGTCAACCACATATTCCTGTCTGATACGGTCAATAAAATTTCCGATGGCTCCTGAAAGGATGAGAATCAGAATCACCCGCATTTTTCGAAACCGTTTTTCTGCCGGCATGCATACCAGGATATAAAATACAGCGATCAGGATAATAATTGTGATAACCGTAAAAAATCCCTGTTTCCCCTGTAAAATTCCAAAGGCTGCACCCTGATTTTCCAGATAGTTCAATTGAAATACACTCGAAATCAGGGGAATCGGGTCAGAACCTTTTAAATGCTGTACCACAAGCCATTTTGTGATCTGATCTACGATAATTAAAATGACAATAGAAACTACAGCAATTAACGTCTGCTGTATCTTCTTTTTACTAATCTGTTTCTGATCCATGAAAATCTCTGCCTCACTCAAAAAAGTTCTTATTTTTCATTCTCGGATATATTTATATAGGATATCGCATCCAAAAGCTGTTCATCCGTAATATTCTGATCGATGAAAGCATGACCGGTCTCCGAAATCAATATAAATTTTATATTCCCGGATTCCATCTTTTTATCCAGCTTTGTAGTATCTAAAATTTCATCTGTACGGAATGTTAACCCTTTCGTATTTACCGGCAGATAAAATTTCCTCAACACCATGCAAATATCTGTCAGCACATCTTCACTGATATAACCAAGCTTCATAGATAAATAGGATGCGGCAACGATACCGATGGCAACGCACGGTCCATGAAGAAGCTGAAAATCCGACAGCTTCTCCACTGCGTGTCCGATCGTATGTCCGAAATTCAGTAATGCCCGCTCCCCTTTTTCCGTCGGGTCCGCTTCCACTACTCTTCTCTTTATATCACAGCTAACCGCTACCATATATTCTAACGCCGCCGGATCACGAGCCTGAATTTTTTCATAATTGTCTTTCAGCCAGTGATAATAAGCGGCGTCTTTGATCAACCCGTGTTTGATGACTTCACCCATTCCGCAGGCAAACAATTCGTCTGTCAGGGTATTCAAAGTAGAAACGTTGGTATATACCAGACGAGGCATATAAAACGCTCCGACCATATTTTTGTATTGCCTGAAATCAACTCCTGTTTTTCCACCCACACTGCTGTCCACCTGGGATAAAAGTGTGGTCGGTATCTGAATAAAATCAATACCACGCAGAAAGCTTGCAGCCGCAAAGCCGCACAGATCTCCTACAACTCCGCCGCCAAGTGCAACCAGAAGGCTTTTCCGGTCAAATTTTTCATCAATCAGCTTCTGATACAGGTCATATACCGTATTCAAATGCTTGCTGGCTTCTCCCGCCGGAAACACAAACGAGCAAACTTCCCGAAAATGCGTTTTTAAAATATGAGCCACTGTTTCCAGGTAATACGCACTGACTGTCGTATCTGTAACAATACAAACCTTCTGATTTTCCCGGTATCCAAGCCCGATCAACTTCTCTCCAAGATCATCAAAGGAATCCCTGATTAAAATATCATAGCAGGGTCTGCCTTCATAATGAACGGTTAAATTTCTCGACATAATCTCCTCCACACAGATATATTTTCGTATCCCAAAAAATCCACCGGACAGCTCCGTGCCCGATGGACCATTATTTTCCTTATAATTATAATCAATAATTTGTACGGAAAGAACCTACCTCAAATGCATCTACAATATTCTGAAAGTCCCCGGAAAGATCAACTGTCTCCGGTGTGATAATAAATATGTAATTTGAAATTTTCTGTAAATTTCCATTGATTGCAAAGCAGGAACCGGAAGTGAAATCAATGATTCTCTGCGCAATATCAAGATCCAATCCTTCCACATTTAAAACAACCGTGCGATTGTTCAGCAAAGTCTCCGTAATCTCTCTTGCATCCTCCACACTGGTCGGCTTGATCACGCAAACCTCCATAGAATTTCCGGAGCCCTGTGATTTCTTTGTGGGACGCATTGGTGTAATCTTAGAAGAATTTTTTGATGATACTTTATTTCTGGAAGAATTTTTGTCATATACAAATTCATCATCATGTTCATCTCTGGATGATTCTTTGCGGGAGCTGCGTTTCTTTCTTGCAGGCTCCTCATCATATTCGTCATCATCATAGTAATCGTCCATGTAAAAATCATCATCGTCATCCGGGTTCAGACGCATTGCATTTAAAAACTTATCCATAATTCCCATAATTTTTTTCTCCATTCCTTGCCTGTTTATTTCTTTGACTGGTTACAGGTCTCTTCTTTCGCAATTTACAGACTCACATTATAATTACGCTCACCGAAAATTCCGGTCCCTACCCGCACATGGGTAGCTCCTTCTTCTATGGCAACCATATAATCACCAGTCATACCCATAGAAAGAACATTCATAGATATATTATCAATGTTTTTACTTGTTATGTCAACAGATAATTGTTTAATTTCTTCGAAATATTTTCTGTTGTCTTCCGGATTTTCCACATAAGGAGCGATGGTCATCAGCCCTTTTACCCTGATATTGGAAAGTCCGGCAATCGCTTCCACAAGCTGAATCGCTTCCTCTCTGGAAGTACCAAATTTTGTATCTTCCTGTGCGATATTCACCTCTACCAGTATATCAGAAATCACACCTTTTTTTACGGACTGCCCGCTGATCTCCTCTGCAAGACGCAGGGAATCCACTGAATGAATCAATTCCGTCCGCCCCACAATATATTTTACTTTATTGCGCTGCAAATGACCGATCATATGCCATTTGATATCAGATGGCAGCTCCTCCATCTTTCCGGTCATCTCCTGCACTTTATTTTCTCCGAACTCACGGATGCCGCAATCATACACTTCCTGCAGCATCTCCACCGGCTTTGTCTTGCTTACCGCGATAAGTGTGACCTCATCCCGTAAACGTCCTGCCTTTTGGCAGGCAATTTGTATATTATTTTCGACCTGTTTCAGATTTTCTTTCAACATAACTTTTTTCATTCCCTTCTAATTCAGCAATTCTCCTTCCGAAATGGAAGTTCCGTCCAGGGCGATATGATCGTACAGAGAAACACCATAGCTTGTATTGGAATCTACAATGGCATACTCCTTACTCTCAGCAAGAACGGAAATCTGCTTGAATACAGCATATCCTTTATTTACGTTATATACACCCGGCAGCTTTGAAGTTCTTGTAATTTCAAGGGTCTGGGATGCATCCGGCATCTGCAGGGTGTCCCCAAGCTCCAATCCCTCTTCACTGACATAATAGGAATCCTCGCTCTCATAATAAAGCTCTGTGGCAATAAACTCCGCAGAGGTTTTTCCCATTGATTTTGAAACCTTCATAACGCCCTGTGAGGAGGAATTATCTCCCTGCATAAAATACTTTTTCGGTATTACAAGGAAATCCTTTTCTATAATCGCGCTCTTCGGAATCTTAAGCCCGCTGGTAGTGTCTGTCTGAAATTCAATGGACAGATAGCGGTCTGAGGCATAACGTACCATAGAGTTGTTAAAGGTCAGGACGAAATAATCCTGTCCTCCATACTCCTCCAGTGCAGCATTTGCCCACACCTGATTATTATCCTTTTTGAACGTGACCTGAACAACACTTTTTTCCTCCAGATTCAATCCAGATATAATCTTACTGTCCACCGGGACAAGCAAATGCCATATCTCTGATGTGATAAGCTTGTACAATGGATCGGATAGAGAAACAGTGTCTACATTGCGCAGATTTGTCTTACTATAGCCGGAGGGGTCAAACAAGTCCGTCTCAAAGTTGTCCAGACCGATCTCCTCAAATCCATCCACATAGTAACTAACAATACCGTCTTCCGGCGATTTCACCATGGAAAAGTTACTTGTATTTTCAGGTAAATTTCCATCCACAGACAAAGAACGCAGAGCAGCCATATACATGACTTCCTGTAAGTTTGACTCAATGTCGTTTTTGAACTGGTATACCTGATAAAAGGTCATATCCTTACAATCGGCAGCGTACTGGGACAAGGTGTTATGAATGCGGCTGATATCGTCCTTATCCATGGAATCAAGTGTCATACCGGAATTCATGATTTTTTCCGCCATAGATCCTTCCTTGTCAATGGAGCAGATTAGGGAACCATATTTCACTTTTTCGTTATCACCTGTATAGACGGTTATCTGCCCTTCGGAATCTGCATAAAAAATTTGTTCTTCTCTCAGAGCAAGTCCGGTATAAGTGGTATTCTGGGAAATATGTCCCTTTTCCACCTCATAGACCGAGATATGCTGACGTGTAGCATATCCAGCCACATAGAGCAGAAGGTATAAAATGACGATTCCGAACAGAATCACGCCAATATTTATATGGAAAGGTTTTCTGTAATTCACAATTTTTCTGTTTTTTGGCATTTTGAACTCCGTTCAATACAATTCTTTACATTTTATGTTTAAAATAAAAAGAAAATTGGCATACTGGTGTAATAAAGGAGGTTGGATACACATGAATACCAAATGGTTGGATTATACGTTATTAACACTTATTATTATCGGTGCAGTCAACTGGGGACTGATCGGATTCTTCCGTTTTGATCTGGTGGCATTCCTGTTTGGCAATATGAGCTGGTTTTCCAGAATCGTTTATGCCATTATCGGTATCTGCGGTTTATACTTCATCAGCGTATATGGTAGAATCCGTTCAAAAGCATAAAAAAAGAAGCATGAATTAAGGTGCCTTAAGGAAGACTTAAGACACCTTACTATCATCTTATAAAGAAATTACAACATCCTTTTTTACACTTTCAGGCAAATCTGCTTCATTCTTTGATATACTTAAAACAAATTTTACATTGTATGTTTCACTCATTGTATTCAGTTTTTCTATGGTATGAGCGATCTCCTCATCCTTTACATTTCCAATGGTGAGGAAGCTGTCAAGGAACATCTCTTCCAGATCGTGATCCTGTGAAATAATTCCGCAAATAAAACCGAGAAATTCATCAGAATTTGATATTGGAAATTCGGTTACATTGATCAAACGAACTTTTATAC
Source organism: uncultured Lachnospiraceae bacterium (assembly GCA_964428795.1). Taxonomy (GTDB): domain Bacteria; phylum Bacillota; class Clostridia; order Lachnospirales; family Lachnospiraceae; genus CAYRZL01. Next base: position 31,384 of record CAYRZL010000005.1, read on the forward strand.
TGAGTTCATGCATATGTTTCTGACTTTTATCCAGATAAACGAGATTTCCTGATGCGGTTTTCAGAGATTCATTTACCTTCTCCAATAAACATTTTGTTTTTCCTTTGCCTTTTTCACCTGCAATGATTTCAACCATTATGCGTACCTCCTGTGTTCAGTCGTTCATGATTCATAAAATATATGTAAATATGTACAACTGTTTTATAGATTTATTATAGTATATCCACTATTAAAATACAACCGTTAATTCGAAAAATTAGCCAGCAGCCGACTCATGTAGTTATACAGGTCTGCCTTGGTGCCTGCTTTCAAAACAATCGAGATGATCGGTTCATCACTGCTGTTTTTACTGAGCAGAACCAGACAGCAGCCGGCACTGTTGGTAGTTCCCGTCTTACCGCCGATGACAGTGATCTGATCCGGCTGTGCGGCATCTCCATTCAGATACCAGTTGGAATTTTCCCAGGTTCTCACCACTGCCTCACCGGACTGATCCTTATACTCGGCCGTGTATTCTTTTGTCTGAATAATATCCACAAATGTCTCATACTGAATCGCTTCGTTAAAGATCAGATACAGGTCATATAATGTGGTGTAATGGTCATCATCGGGAAGTCCGTGAGGATTTACAAAGTGGGTTTTTGTAGCTCCCAGCTTCTTTGCCTCCTCATTCATCAGGTCCGCAAACGCCTCTTCTGATCCGCTGATATGCTCTGCAATGGCAGTTGCCGCGTCATTTCCGCTGGCAAGCATAAGACCATAAAGGAGCTGCTCTAAGGTGAGCTGGTCTCCCTCATGAATATAACAGAGTGATGACTCTGAATCAAATCCGCCTGCTTTCGCACTGACCGTTACAATATCATCCAGATTACCGTATTTTAATGCAAGATATGCTGTCATAATTTTTGTTGTACTTGCCGGATATCGCTTCTCATGGACATTCTGTGCATATTCTGTCTGACGGCTGTCCGGTTTGAATACTCCTGCAGATTCTGCCGCATCCGCTCCCAGTCCGTCCTGGGAAAAGCTGTCATCAAATCCTACGACACAGATATCATCTGAAAACAGCTTGCACACATCCGTTACATCTGCCTTCGACAGTCCGTACGCATTGGATGTCTCATATACATCATACGCATTTTCGCTGACAACCGGCGCGCTTGCACAGCCGCTCAGCAGACTGCCCGTCATGGCAATGCCAAGTATACAAACAAAGATTTTACTTATACATTTCACGCCAATCCAAATCTCCTCTGTCTAACGCAAGAATCATAATCTCAGCAGAAGCAAGATTCGTTGCGTAGGGTATATTGTATTTTTCACAGAGACGAATCACATTACCTGCATCAGCTTCCTTGGAAAGTGTGGAAAACGCATCCCGCAAAAAGATCACAAGGTCAATGTGGTTATTCTCAATGTCTGCCCCCAATTGTTCTGTTCCGCCCAGATGTCCGGTCAAATACTTATGTACAACCAGGTTTGTTGCCTGTTCGATCAGACGTCCGGTTGTTCCTGTAGCGTACAATTCATTTTTTGCTAAAATCCCACGATACGCAATACAGAAATTCTGCATCAGTTTCTTCTTTGAATCATGTGCTACTAATCCAATATTCATTTATACCATCCCCATTATTTATTTTTTGCCTGCAACCCAACGTTCAACACAAATCCGGCGCCGATCATAAGACTGATCAGCGAAGTCATACCATAGCTTACAAAAGGCAGGGTCAGACCTGTATTTGGCATCAAACCTGTGTTTACGCATATATTTACAAAAGACTGAAAACCGACCCAAGCCGCCATTCCGCAGCAGATAATTCTGCCGGCCATATCTTTTGCTCTCCTGGCTACCAGTATACATTCAATTGATACCAAAAGCAACAAAATGATGATAATTATTCCGCCGACAAACCCAAGTTCTTCACCTGCTACAGAAAAAATAAAGTCCGTCTGAGGCTCGGAAATATAATTACCGTTTTTCACGGAATCCACAGCATTATTGTTCAATCCTTTTCCGAAAAGCTGCCCGGAACCGATCGCCATGATCGCATTCTGCTGCTGATAGGCATCCTGCGGATATTTATCGGGATCCAGCCATGCAAGAATACGCGTACTCTGATATTGCAGCAGAAAATCAGAGCCTTTACGTATCAGCGCAAGAAAAATAATACCTATCGGAACTACCACAGCGACAACCGGTATAATGATTTTATAGCTGAGTCCTGCCACAAATAGCATGGCAATAAAAATACCAAATACAATGATCGTAGTGGACAGATCCGGTTCTTTTACGATCAAAAGCAGAGGAACCGCAATCAGTGCAATGCTGACTGCCAAAATCGCAGGTCTGTTGACCCGTTCCTGCTGCTTCATAAACCAGAAGGCAAAAAACAGGATCAGCAATATTTTACACAATTCAGAAGGCTGAAAACGAAAGCTGCCGATTTCCAGCCAGCGGGTTGCATTGTTGGATGAGGAACCTGCGAACAAAACAGCGACCAGCAGTCCAATACTGACCAGATAGAAGATCCCGGATATTTTTACTATAGAACCGTAGTCCACCAGGGAAACAACTACCATGATAATAAGGCCGCCCAGAAATCCGACAATCTGTGTATGCTGCAGAGATTCTCTCGCACTTCCGATTACAAGGATACCCACGATCGTGATGAGGCAAATATATACAATTAAACGGAAATTATAATTTTTTATTGAATATTGTTTTATTTTCTTAAACATATATTGTTCCTTTAAAATTTTCTAAATTCCTTTATCGGGATGTTTGCTGTCAGAATCGCCTGATTCTGATGCTTTCGTTTTGGGTTTGGCGGTATGATCTGTAAATCCATCTGCTCCGGATCGATATCCATGTATTTGCTGATGGTCTGAGTCAGCTCCGACTGAAGCAGATCCATAACCTCCGGGGAACAGCTCGTCCTGTCTGTAATCAACAGCATTTTCAAACGGTTCTTTGCCATATTTCCGGAGGAATAACGCCGAAATATTTTTTTCCATCCCATATTGAACCCTCCTATTTTCGAAATGCTTTGGCAAGTCGGTGCCAGATATTGTTTTTGCTATTCAGGTTCAAATAGGGGACATCCTCTCCGATAATACGTCTGCATATATTCATATATGCCCGTCCTCCCGGAGATACATCACCCACCAAAGGCTCTCCGCGATTCGTGGAAATCACGACATTTTCATCATCCGGAACGATCCCGATCAGATCCAGTGCCAGAATTTCAAGTACATCCTGTGCTGACATCATATCACCGCGTTTTACCAGATCCATACGGATACGGTTCACGATCAGATCGATTTTCCCGATGCGCTCTGATTCCAAAAGTCCCGCAATGCGGTCTGCATCCCGGATGGCGGATACCTCAGGCGTCGTAACTACGAGAGCACGGTCCGCTCCCGCGATCGCATTCTGAAACCCCTGTTCGATTCCCGCCGGGCAATCCAGCACTATGTAATCGAAATCTTCTCTCAATTCATCCGTGAGCTTTTTCATCTGTTCAGGATTTACTGCACTCTTATCTCTGGTCTGCGCCGATGGCAGCAGATAGAGGGTAGGATATTTTCGATCCCGGATCAATGCCTGCTTCACACGACAGTTTCCCTCTACCACATCCACCAGATTATAAACGATCCGGTTTTCCAATCCCATAACCACATCAAGATTACGCAGTCCGATATCTGTGTCGATCAATACAACACTTTTGTTCAGTTTTGCGAGTCCGCACCCCACATTTGCAGTCGTGGTGGTTTTCCCAACTCCGCCTTTTCCGGATGTAACAACAATAACTTCGCTCATGCAAGACCTCCCGGTTAGATATTATTCAAAAATCCTTTTGTAATCGGTTCCACATATATGGTTTTATCTTTTGCAATAGCGATTTGAGCATCTTTTCTCTTTTTAAATTTCATCCCTGTCCGGGTTGCGGAGCCGGGGCGTAAACTTATCTCTGCGATTCGAAGCTGTGAAGGGCAAAAATCCAAAGCCGCAATAAAGGCTTTTCGGTTTCCTGCCGCTCCTGCATGGGCATTTCCACGCAGCGCTCCAAGGATCACGATATTTCCTTTTGAGATAATGCGGGAACCTTCCTCCACATCTCCCAGTAATATAATGCTGGTTTCACATTCCAACACCTGTCCGGTGTGAAGCGTACCTCTGTAAAATTGTCCGTTCCGCACGGTTTTTTCCGCAGGCTTCTTTTCCGGTACTTTCTCCGGCTTTGGCTTCACAGCTTCCGTCAACAGACTCAGCTTTCTTGCAATTACCTCTTCCTGCAGCTTGTCATAATCCAAAATGCAGATAATGTTTAAACTGCAATTTGCAGTGATCGTATTTACGATCTGAATCTCCTCCTGTGGTGTCAATTCTCTGCCATAAAAGGAAACAGCAACCGCTGCATCTTTAAAGAATGCCGCTGATTCTATAAATTTTTTCTCGATTTCTGTCAACAAAGCATCAAAAGTTAGTGTGTCATCTAAAATCAGAGTAATACCGTTTCGATTACTCTTGACGATCACTGGTTCAGACATTGTATTTTTAGCCTCCCCGTCTGTAAAATTCATCCTGTTTTATTAGTCTGTAAATCCGCCGGATGTAGAGTTGACTGATTCCGCTGTTCCATGCAGCAGCTCCTCCGCGTTTTCCGGATGGAAATAATACTCAAGAATATTTGAGGAAAGATCCGCAGCATTTGCAGATGAATAACCATATGCAATACGGGTTGCAATGGTGACCTCCGGCACTTCATACGGAGCATATCCCACAAACAGCGCATGGTTTGGTCTGGTAGAAATCTGCTGTGCAGTACCTGTTTTTCCGGCAACAGATACATCCAGATCATCAAATTCATCGTGCTCCTGCGTCACTACCATACGCATACCCTTATGGATCGCATCCCATGTCTGATCTGCAACCTCATCCAGTGTATTCTTTACGCTCGGACCGAATTCTTCCACCACGTTCCCGTCAGAATCGGTAACCCGGTCCAGCAAAGACAGATTGTATACGGTTCCGCTGTTTGCAACCGCAGTGACGTATCTTGCCAGCTGTATGGTCGAGTAACTGTTATTACTCTGTCCGATAGCCATGGTGATCGGGTATTCATCCGCCATTTTCGGATTGCTCTCCTCGATCTCAACCCCGGTTTTATCTCCGAATCCATACAACTCGGCATATTTTTGTAAAGTCTCAACACCCAGAGCTTCGCTGTATTCCCCATTCGCATTCGTGCTGAGACGATACCCGACTTCATAGAAAAAGTAGTTACAGGAATCCCGGATCGCTTCTGATATATTGATCAATCCATGATTTCCCGGATAGATCCAGCATCTCGGTCCGTTTGTAACCCGGTCAAATCTGGTACCTTTATCCTCGATTTCTTCTGAAACGGTAATCGCATGCTCCGTCAATCCGGCTGTTGCTGTAACCATCTTGAACGTAGATCCCGGGGCAGTAGTCTGCTGGGTAGCATTATTATAAAACGGACTGGTCAGATCCTCCTGCAAACTGCTGTAGTAGTCGGCATCCATTGTATTGGCAAGACGATTATTGTCATAGCCGGGATAGGTGACACATGCAAGCACCTCTCCCGTTTGTGCATCAAGCACAACGCTCGATCCGGTGCAGGGATCTAATGCAAGCTGGGCAGGTGTAATTTCAAGATTTCTTATTTTGCTTTTCAATAATTCATATGCGCTGGTTTCACCGGAACGAAGTTTTTCCAGCTCATTATCCTGATCCTCCAAAATCCCCTGTTCATACAGCATAATGCAAATCTGACGTCCTGTGATGCTGTCTGCCTGTATCATCTCCTGATATACCTTTTTGATAAAGCCCCGATCTGTGGGCAGCTCCTCCCGCAGATAAGCAATCAGAGCATCAAATGTCTCGCCGGAATCTGTGTATTTTTCATTTGTCTCAAAATTTCCTGCCTCAATCCAGTTTTGGGATATAGCATATTTCAAATATTCCTGAACACTGATCTCTCCGTCTTTCCACTGCTTATAAGTCTCATTGCTGCTGTCCACAAGATTTGCATCAAAAATCGTCTTTGACTGGAGCATAGTTACAATATAAGTCATATATTCCTGCAGTTCCTCGGAGCACTCATTGTAAATGGCAGGCTCCACCGCTTCCAGCTCCGTAATAATACGTTCAATGGCAGTATCCCTGTTGGAAATAAAGGTGCTGTATACGTTTGCCTGCTCTGTTCCCGACTCCGCCTGTTCAATCTGCTCCAGATCCAGAACGCTGTTGTTGAACAATGCATAATACACATCATAGATCGGAATTATAATATCGGAAGCAGAACCTGTTTCTTCATACTCCTTTACATTCCGGATGCCGGCATATACAATACCGGCAAGCTCCTGCTCGATCAACTGATACACAGCCTTCTGAAGCTCCGTATCAATGGACAGATACACGTCATTACCTGTTGTGGAATCCACATGCTCCGTTGTCTCAAGCACACGTCCGAGACTGTCTACAAATACCTTTTCATAGCCTTTCTTCCCCTGCAGATAGGATTCCATGGATTTCTCAATACCGATCTTTCCTACCACGTCATTGCGGGAATAGGAATCATCTTCTTTTGACAGCGTTTCATACTCCTCGTCAGAAATTTTTCCGGTATATCCGACGATTGGAGCCATATACTCACTTTCATTGTATATACGTTTTGTATCCTCTGCAACGGAAACACCGGTTAAAATATCACAGTATTCCGATACAAGGGCAACCGTTGTTTCGGACACATCCTCCGCCACCGTAGTGGAAATATATCTCTGATAGGAATTTTCAGCCAGAGAAAAACGAATAACCGTAATCTTGTATGCTTTTAACGGGTCATATTTTTCTGTATCGATATCAAACCGGTGCTCTCCCATCAGATATTCCATGATCTGATCCGCACTTGCAGTCTCCTCATCCAGTCCAAGCTTTTTGTTATACTGCAGCGGGTTATCCGAGGTGCTGGAAGCACTTCTTCCAAATACATCTGCACGGAACAGTTTTAGTGAATTTCCTTCCACATTAAATTCATAATTTCCATCATTAAAATCAATGTGAAATGTATTGACAATACTATCGCCATTCTTCTCGATAATGTCGATCAGCTTACTGATCTCTTCATTCAGAACCAGGTTTTTTTCTTCGGTAGTGTCATATACGCCGCTGTCCTCCATAATAATGTTATAGGACAGCTCGTTATATGCAAGAAGCTTCCCGTTCCGGTCATAGATACAGCCTCTGGTTCCCTGGATCGTCCGTTCTTTTTCCAGTCTCAGACTGTATTTATCGGCGTAGGATGCACCGTCAACGATCTGAAGCTGAAAAATACGATATCCGAGCACTCCAAATAAGACTACCAGGATTATTGCCAATATGAAAATACGCGATTTAAATAAATTTACAAAAAAATCTTTTATTACATCAAACAAATTTCTTTGCACTCCTTTTTTCTGCTTCATCAAGTGCTTTGTATATCTTCAAAAGAATCATATATAATACAATAGCAATCAATAATGTATATACCAGTTCCGGCAAAATAACATGTCCAAGATAAGAGCCAAACTCAAACCTGCCGCGGAAAAAGAACATAATAAAATAAGTCAGAACGTTACAGCAAAAATCACTGATTGAAATAAACAGCAGCGGCAGCTTGATTTCCTCCGGATAAAACATTCTCTGAAAGAAACCGTTAAAAAATCCGATGAACATATACATCAGCGCATAGATTCCAATCACATTTCCAAAAAAGATATCTACAAGCAGACCACAGAAAAAACCTGTCATCAGCCCTGTTTTCCGCCCCATCATAAATCCAAAGGACGAGGTGATGATGATCATCAGATTAGGAACCACGGAAGCCAGCGCAAGTCTGTGAAAAATCGTGCTCTGCAGTAAAAATCCCGCTATTATCGTAATGACAACAAATAAAATTTTACGACGCATAACAAATCCTTTCCAATTATAGCTTACTGGTTCTTCTCTGTGTCAGCCTGTCCACCTTCTTTCAGCTCCAGAATCACAAGAACAGTTTCTATATGTTCAAAATCAGCCAGCGGTGCAATATGTCCGGATTTTGTCAGTTGGTTGGAATCTGTTTCCATATCCACGATATATCCGATTGGCAATCCCGGCAGGTATCTGTCACTGATATAGGAGGTGACTACCTGATCTCCTACGTTCACCACATTATCTTTATCCTGAAGATTCGTAAATTCCACATACTGTGATTCATTCATATCAATGAGATTTCCATTGACAATACAGTAATTGGAATCCGGAAGAACCATTGCACTCACACTGTTGTTATCATCAATAATAGCCCTTACCGTGGCATATGAAGGTCCGACCTCGGTGACAATTCCGATCAGACCGCTTCCTGCCATGACATTGTTTCCTTCCTGTATTCCATCCTCGCTTCCCTTGTTGATCAGGAAAGTGGAAAACCAGTTTCCTGTGTCCTTTCCGATCACACTGGCTGCAACCTTTTCGTATTCCGGAAAGCTCTGATCCAGCTCATAAATTCCGCGAAGCTGATCCAGCTCATACTGATCCAGTTGTACCCGGCTCAGCTCCGATTCCAGATCCGCAATCTGAAGCTTCAGATTTTCATTCTCTTCCATGACTTTTGTCTTTGATTTCAATGTCTGCGTATGCTCAGTCAGCCATGTTCCGGCAGAATTGATCCCCTTCTGCATCGGCACAAACACCGTTTCCGCAGCCTTTTTCAATGGCTGAACGGAACCGGACATCCCCACACTTCCAACGATCAAAAGGATACAGAGAATCACCATGACCAAAAGCAGATATTTTGTTGGAAACTTACTTTTCTTATTTTCTTTCATTAGAAACCTCTTTTAGTTGCTTATTTTCTACTTATCATTACAAAAGCTTTTCTTCCCGAAAACTGAAATACACATTATCTCCTATAATAATATGATCTTCTAGAGGAATCCCGAGAATGACGCCGCACTCTTTCAGATTTTCTGTTACTTCAAAATCCTCTCTGCTTGGATCTGCCGCCCCGCTTGGATGATTGTGCAGCAGCACAATATAAACTGCATGATATTTTAACGCAGTGAGAAACACTTCCCTCGGTGAGATCAAAGAAGCATTTACCGTCCCTACAGAAATCACTTCATCCCCGATCAGACTTCCTTTACTATCATACATGGTAAGAAGTAAATTTTCTCTCGATTTGTGTCGGAACCTCTGCATATAATAGTCAGCAATCGACTTTGGATCCCTTAAAACGATAGAATCCCTGCATTTTGCCTGTGCAAGCCTTGATGCAAGCTCGGTGACACATTTTAACTGTACCGCCTTTACCGGGCCGATACCACGGATGCTTTGCAGCTCATCCATGGAAAGCTTTGTGAGATTTAAAAGATGATCCGGTGCGTATACAAGCAGCCGCTCTGCAAGGTCCTTTGCAGTTTCTTCCTTTGTTCCTGTACGGATGATCGCCGCGATCAGCTCCGCATCCGACAGACATTCTGCACCGTATTTCAGACATTTTTCATAAGGACGTTCTGAATCCGGCAATTCTTTTGTTGTTAATTTTTTCTCCATAGACTCCTTTCGGAGTTTTTCAAACAGCATTTATGTGAACTACTGTCCAAAGGTCAACGTTTATTGTAACACAAAGAATGTGATGTGTACACCAATTAAGTAAATTTTAATCTTTATAAACTTACCAGTCCAGCATCCGCTAATTTCTGCAAAGACATGAGAATGCCCAGCTTGGCATGATACCAGGTAAGCCCTCCCTGAAAGTATACCGCATAGGGCGGACGGATCGGCGCATCCGCGCTGAGCTCGATGGAGGAACCCTGCACAAAGGCTCCGGCAGCCATGATCACGGGACTGTCATAGCCCGGCATATCCCATGGCTCCGGTGTCACATAGCTGTCTACCGGAGCGGCTGCCTGTATCCCCTGACAGAATGCGATGACCCCCTCTGCACTGCCCAAAGTCACTGCCTGGATAATATCGTGTCTGGATTCCGTACCGTTTGGAACTACCGGGAATCCCAGTTTTTCATATACATTGGCTGCAAAAATAGCTCCTTTCAGCGCTCCGCCTACCACAGTGGGTGCCTGGAACAATCCCTGGTAAAAGGACTGGATCACGCCAAGGCTTGCTCCCACTTCGCGTCCAAGTCCCGGGGAAGTCAGACGGTATGCGGCATTTTCCACACATTCCTTTTTTCCCACGATGTAACCGCCGATGGGCGCAAGACCGCCGCCCGGATTCTTGATCAGAGAGCCTACCATCATATCTGCGCCCACGTCAAGAGGCTCTCGCTCCTCCGCAAATTCTCCGTAACAGTTATCCACCATACAGATCACATCCGGCTTTATGGACTTTACAAAGGAGATCAATTCCCCGATCTGATCCACGGAAAAAGAAGGACGGGTCTGATATCCCTTGGAGCGCTGGATGGTGACAAGCTTTGTCCTTTCGTTGATCGCCTTTTTAATCTGTGCATAATCAAACCCTCCGTTTTCCAGCAGGTCCACCTGACGATATGTGATCCCATATTCTGCCAGAGAGCCTCTGGACGGACGGATACCGATGACCTCCTCCAAGGTATCATAAGGCTTCCCCACCGGAGACAACAGCTCATCCCCCGGTCTTAAATTTGACATCAGTGCCAGCGCAAGGGCGTGGGTACCACAGGTGATCTGGGGACGTACCAGCGCCGCCTCCCCGTGAAAGCAGGCTGCATACACCTTCTCCAGCGTATCTCTGCCCAGATCATTGTATCCATACCCACTGGTCGCCTGAAAGCATTCTGCGGACACCCTGCAGGCCTGCATGGCATGAATGACACGCATCTGATTGAGCTCTGTGGTTCTGTCAATTTCTTCAAACCGCTCCTTTAAGCTTTCCTCTATTTCCATTCCGAAGCGATATACCGCCTCAGAAATTCCCATCTTTTCATACTGCTCCTTTAATTGCAAATCCATCTATATTTCCTCTTTTCTCCCGATTTGATCAAGCATATAATTCAGTATTCTCTGCTCATCATGATCAAAAGCAGCTTTGTCTACCCATATCACGTTTTTCTCCCGTCGAAACCATGTGAGCTGACGCTTTGCAAAATGTCTCGTATCACGCTTTAAAAGATAGACAGCTCTCTCATAGTCATATTCCCCATCCAGCCAGGATAAGATTTCTTTATAGCCCAATCCCTGCATGGATACCATATCTTTTGTGCAGCCCATCTCCCGGAGCCTTTTCACTTCCTCCACCAGCCCCTGCTCTAACATCTGATCCACTCTTTTTTCGATGCGCTCATAGATGAGCTCACGCTTGTCATTCAACACAAAATATGTCACATCATAGGGGGATTCCTTGGCATGCTCCGCCTCATTATGCTCAGAGATCGGAGTTCCTGTCAGTTCATAAAATTCCAGCGCCCGGATCACGCGCTTTACATTGTTTTCATGTATCATCTGTGCAGATTTCGGGTCTGCAAGACGCAGACGTTCATGCAGCGCATGACTGCCAAGCTCCTCAGCTTCCCGCTCCAGCCGGGCACGGATGCCTGTCTCATCCTCTTCCTTTGTAAAATCAATATCATAAACCACTGATTGTATATAAAATCCGGTTCCGCCCACCAGAATGGGCACCTTTCCCTGCTCATAAATTTCTTCCATGGCGGTCTTTGTCATCTGCTGAAACAAAACGATATTAAATTCCTCCTTCGGTTCCAGCACGTCAATGAGATAGTGATCGACACCCTCCATCTCCTCCGGCATGATCTTGGCGGAACCGATATCCATATGCTTATATACCTGCATGGAATCCGCTGAGATAACAGCTCCGTTTACCGCCTTTGCCAGGGCAATGGACAGCGATGTTTTTCCCACTGCTGTGGGTCCCGTCAATACGATCAGGGGACGTTTTTTCTTTTCATTCATCATTTTATAAGATCCGTTTGAATTTTTTTTCGATTTCCTGTTTTGACATTGCCACGATCACCGGTCTGCCATGGGGACAATGATATGGGTTCTCCAATGTCAGAAGCTCGTCGATCAATGCCTCGATTTCTTTATAACTCATATGGTGATTGCCCTTTACCGCAGCCTTGCAGGATAAGGAAGCCACGCGCTCCGTCACAAGCTCAGGCGCTTCCTTTCCGGTAAGCGTACCGAGGCTGTCCAGCATCTCAAGCATCAGTGTCTGACCGTCCAGCCCGTACAGATTTGCAGGCACGCCCCGCACCGCATATTCTTTTCCGCCGAAGGGCTCGATCTCAAAACCGATCCGTGTAAAATTATCCAGATATTTCTTCAGCAGATTCTCTTCCTGCATGGTCAGAGATAAAATAATAGGCGGACTCACATACTGTGTCGTGAAGCTCTTATCATGATAGGACGCCATGGTCTGTTCATACAGCACTTTTTCGTGGGCAGCATGCTGGTCGATCATGTAAAAGCTGTCCCGAAATTCCACCAGCCAGTATGTGTCAAACAACTGCCCGATGATCTTATGCTCCTTTTTGGAAGCCGGATCCAGCAGCTTACCGGATGCAAGCACGGATTCCTGCAGGGTGATCTGCTGAGATTCTGCACGATATGCAGTCGCTTCACGAACCGTCTCAGGACGTTTTAAATCCTCTCTGTCGTACTTTGGCTCATACGGACTGTCCCTTCGGATCTCCTGACGGATTTTCTCTAAACGTTTTGTCTCAAAGGGCTCCGGTAAAGACGCCCTCTTTTCCACAGGCTGCATTTGCTTTACCGTCTCTTTTTTCTCTGCGCCCACTGACACCTGCGGTATCAGCTCTTTTCCCTTTAACGCAGATACGATTGCATGGGTCAGCTCCGCATAAATTTCCTCGCTTTCGGAAAAACGCAGCTCCATCTTCGCCGGATGAACATTCACATCCACCAGATGACCCGGTACCGATATCTGAAGCATGGTAAAGGGATATTTGTGCTGCATCATAAAGCCCCGGTAGGAATCCTCGATACAGCGTGACAGCAATGCGCTCTTCACATAACGTCCGTTGACAAAATAGTTCTCATAATTCCGGTTTCCTCTGGAAATCACGGGCTTTCCGACATAACCCTGCACCTGCAGGTGTTCCTTTTCTACCTGCACTTCCAGCAGATTTGCCGCAATATCTCTGCCATATACCTGATAAATAATATCCTTTAGCTGTCCGTTTCCGCTTGTATTCAGACGAACCTGACCGTTGTTGATAAATTTCACCGAAACGCTGGGGGTTGCAAGCGCCATACGCTCTACCAGATCATTGACGTACCCGGCTTCCGTCTGATTTGTTTTCAGAAACTTCTTTCTCGCCGGCGTATTATAAAACAGGTTGCGTACGATAAAGGTGGTTCCGTTTGGCGCACCGATATCTTCCATGGAAATCTCCGTTCCGCCCTCGATACAATAACGGACTCCCGTAAGCTGATCCGGTATCTTTGTGATCAGCTCCAACTGAGATACCGCCGAAATACTGGATAACGCCTCTCCTCTGAAGCCAAGGGATGCGATTGTAAGCAGATCCTCCACTTTTGTAATCTTGCTTGTAGAGTGGCGCAGAAAAGCCATTTTTACCTGATCCTTCGGAATGCCGGAACCATTGTCCGTAATACGGATCATGGCGGTTCCGCCATCTTTGATCTCCACGGTGATGGCAGTGGCCTTTGCATCAATGGCATTTTCCATCAGCTCCTTTACAACGGAAGCCGGGCGGTCCACCACCTCTCCCGCTGCAATTTTATCAATGGTATGTTTGTCCAATAACTGTATCTGGGACATATCGTCTCTCCTTTACCAGCGGTTTTTGATCTTGCTTTGAATCTCGAACAGCTTGTTCATCGCCTCGAGGGGCGTGATATTACTCAGATCCAGATCCCGCAGTTCATTTATAATGTCATCATCATTTACCGTGTCAAATAGAGAAATCTGTCCCATTTCCAGCTCGCTGGGCTGTTTTTTTTTCTTTTTGGTGCTCTGCTGCTCCACTTCCAGATTTCTCGTAATACTGCTTAAGTCCGCATCGATCAGCTCCTGGCAAATGACCTTTGCCCGCTCGATGACAGCTTCCGGCACACCTGCCAGCTTTGCCACCTGTATACCGTAGCTTCGGTCTGCGCCGCCGGGTACGATCTTACGCAGAAAAATAATATCGTCACCCCGCTCTTTTACCGCGATGCAATAATTATTTACATTACTCAGCTTGCCTTCCAGCTCTGTCAGCTCATGATAGTGGGTGGCAAATAAGGTTTTTGCCCCAAGTATTTTCGGATCGCTGATATGCTCCACCACTGCCCATGCAATACTCAGCCCGTCAAAGGTGCTGGTGCCTCTTCCGATCTCATCTAAGATCAGCAGACTGTTCGACGTGGCATTTCTCAGAATATTTGCCACCTCCGTCATCTCCACCATAAAGGTGCTCTGACCGGAAGCAAGATCATCGGACGCCCCCACGCGGGTAAAAATCCGGTCGCAGATGCCGATATTCGCACTTTCCGCCGGAACAAAGCTGCCGATCTGTGCCATGAGAACAATAAGCGCCGTCTGCCGCATATAAGTGGATTTACCAGCCATATTCGGTCCGGTGATAATGGAAATACGGTTGTTCCGGTTGTCTAAATAGGTGTCATTCGCCACAAACATGTCGTTTGAGATCATTTTCTCCACCACCGGATGTCTGCCATTCTTTATATCAATCGTTCCTTTTTCGTTGATCTTCGGCTTGCAGTAATTCCCATTTGAAGCCACCAGCGCAAGTGATGCAAATACATCCACTGCTGCGATAGCCTTTGCTGTCTGTTGAATACGAATCACCTGGGCGGCTACCCGGTTGCGCAGCTCACAGAACAGATCATATTCCAATGCTACCAGCTTATCCTCCGCTCCAAGGATCATCTCCTCCAGCTCCTTCAATTCCGGTGTGATAAAACGTTCTGCATTGGTCAGCGTTTGCTTGCGGATATAATCGTCCGGAACCATATCTTTGTAAGAATTGGTCACCTCAAGATAATAACCGAACACCTTGTTGTATTTGATACGCAGATTTTTGATTCCGGTCCGCTCCCGCTCCTTTTCCTCGATCTGGGCAAGCCATGTTTTTCCTTCTGTTTTTGCACTCCGCAGACGGTCGATATCCTCGTTATAACCGTCCTTTAATATACCGCCGTCACGAATGGAGATCGGAGGTTCATCATGGATGGCTGCTGCGATCCATCCGCACACATCCTCCAAGGCATCAATGTCCGCCTCTATATCCTGCAGCAGCGGACTGCTGAAATCTTTCAGTATGGTCTTGATATGAGGAAGCATTTCCAGAGAGGACTGAAATGCCAGCATATCTCTCGGATTTGCAGTCTGGTATGTAACCCGGCTGATCAATCGTTCCAGATCGTATACCGGATTCAGATACTCCCGCAATTCCTCCCTGCCGATCATATTTTTGCAAAGCTCCTGAATTGCCTCCTGCCTTCTTAAAATTTCTGCTTTATCTACCAAAGGCTGTTCGATAAAACTGCGCAGCATACGGGCGCCCATGGCAGTCTTTGTCTTATCCAGCACCCAGAGCAGAGAACCACGTTTTTGTTTTTCGCGCAGTGTCTCCACCAATTCCAGATTACGTCTGGTGGAGCTGTCGATCACCATGTATTTTCCGGTGGCATAAGGCGTCAGCTTCGTCATGTGGCTTAAGGATGTCTTTTGCGTCTCATACAAATACTTTAACAGCGCACCGGAAGCCAGAATACCGCAGTCATAGTCTTCCAGACCAAGTCCCTGTATATTTGCCACATGGAAATGCTCCGTCAATGTTCTTCTTGCCAGCTCATCCTCAAAATACCAGTTATCAATAGAGTTGACGCATATGTTCAGCCTGCTCTTTAAATCATCCAGCTTTACGCCGCTGACAAAAAACGCTTCATTGCAGATGATTTCAGATGGTTCGTATTTCTGTATCTCATCCAAAAGCTTGCGCTCGGAATCCAGTTCACATACCATAAACTCACCTGTCGTCACATCTGCAAGAGACACACCGTATTTATCTGCCATATAGACAATACACATGATAAAATTGTTTCTCGTCTCATCCAGCGCACTTGCGTTCAGGTTTGTTCCCGGGGTTACAATGCGGACGACCTCACGCTTCACCAGCCCTTTTGCCAGCTTCGGATCCTCCACCTGTTCACAGATTGCCACCTTATAGCCTTTGGATATCAGCTTGTTCAGATAGCCTTCTACCGCATGATAAGGAACCCCGCACATGGGGGCGCGTTCCTCCAGCCCGCAGGCTTTTCCCGTGAGCGTGATTTCAAGCTCTCTGGATACGGTAATGGCATCATCAAAGAACATTTCATAAAAATCTCCCAGACGATAAAACAGAATACAGTCCCTGTACTCCTCTTTAGTCTCCATATATTTTTGCATCATTGGTGTTAATTCTGCTGCCACTTTTGTACACTCCTGTGTTTTTCTATCATTGCCTCAGCAACCTTTAATCCATCCATGGCTGCCGACATAATGCCCCCGGCATATCCGGCTCCTTCCCCGCATGGATACAAGCCTGCAATTTCACTCTCCATCCCTTCGTTTCTGAGAATCCGCACCGGAGAGGAGGTGCGTGTCTCCACACCGGAGAGGATCGCATCCTGTCGGTCAAATCCTTCTATCACAAAACCGCACTGATGCATACCTTCCAGAAATGCCCGATTCAGATTTTCCGGTAAAATTCCTCTCAAATTGGTCCATGTTCCTTTTCCTTTCAGACAGGAAGGAAAAGAACCGCAGGACTTTGAAGTACGATCCTGTTCAAAATCCCCGAATAGCTGCTGGGGCACACTGCCTGCGCCTGCCTCATATGCTCTATGCTCCAGACTGCGCTGAAATTCCACACCTGCCAGCACATCCCCGGAATCAAAATCCTCCGGCGAAACGGTAATGATCATGGCGCTGTTTGCATTTGCCGATCCACGGTCATGGTAACTCATGCCATTCACCACGCACCGTTCCTCCTCAGAAGATGCATTTACCACATATCCGCCCGGACACATACAAAAGGAATATACACCCCTTCCGTCCGAAGCATGGCTTGTCACCTTATAGATCGCCGCCGGCAGATAAGCGCGGTCTGTTGTCCTGAATTGTGCCATCTGAATCATATCCTGAGGATGCTCCACACGAAAGCCAACCGCAAAGGGCTTTGCTTCCATGGGTATCTGCCGCTGTTTTAACTGCTGAAAGGTGTCTCTGGCACTGTGTCCCGGCGCCAGAACCACTGCATCTGCAGGGAGAAACTCATGATCATTGATTATAACTCCCCATAGTGCGGACTCTTTCACGGAAAAATCAGTCACACAGGCATGAAACCGGTATTCTGCTCCCAATTCCGTCATGGCAGAACGCATCCGCTTCAACACCTGCTTTAAAACATCCGTGCCGATGTGAGGCTTATTCACATACAAAATATCCTCCGGAGCGCCAAACTTTACAAAGGTCTCAAGCACGAAGCGGCTGCGTCCGTATTTATCCTTTACAAGTGTATTTAACTTTCCGTCAGAAAAGGTTCCGGCTCCTCCCTCTCCAAACTGTACATTGGAGGAAGTATCCAGTTCTCCCGTATCCCAGAATTTCTCCACATCCGCAGTCCGCTGATCCACATCCGCTCCCCGCTCCAGGATCAAAGGGCAATATCCCTGCAATGCCAGAACGTAAGCGCAAAACAATCCTGCCGGTCCGCTGCCGATCACCACCGGACGATGCTTCAACGGTATCCTGCCGGGTGGTGGTAACCGGTAGACTTTTGGCGTCACCAGAGAAATATTTTTATCTCTCAGCCATGGAAATCTGCGTTCTGCGCCCTTTTGTGCCAACTGACACATCCATGCCTCCGTCAGACATACGTCTACGGTATATTCGTAATGAATTTCCGCTTTTCTGCGGGCATCGACAGACTGCTTTATGATCTCAACCGACATCATATCCTGACGGGAGACTTTCAATTTTTTCTGTACTTTTTTCTCTATATCCGACATTTCATGTTTCAGGGGAAATGTCAGATGTGAAATTCTGATTTTTTGTTTCATGTTTTCCTCTTTGCTGTCTTTGCGGCACAGGAGCCTGCCAGATAACCGCTGCTCCATGCCCATTGCAGATTATAACCGCCGCAGATACCGTCCACATCCAGCATCTCTCCGGCAAAAAACAATCCGGGAACCTGTTTTGATTCCATGGTTTCACTGCAAACCCCGGATACCTCCACCCCTCCTGCACAGACCTGGGCAAAATCAAAAGACTTTACATCCAGAACGGGAAGTCCGGTTTTCTTTAAAAGCTCAGCCAGCTTTTTTGCCAGTGCCTTCGTGCTGATTCCGCGACATTTTCGCTCACCGGAAATATGACATAAGTCTAATAAAGCGAGTATCAGCTTACTGTTCTGCAAACCTACAAGCGTCTCTATAACGGATTCTTTTTCGCAGCGCAGAAAACGGGCATAAAGCATAACCTTTAACTGCTCCTGCTCATAATCCGGCATAAAATCCAACTGTACAGACACAGCTTTCCTCTGTCCCAACGCCATAGACGCATATCGGCTGATCTGAAAGACAGGTATACCCGAAACGCCATAATCTGTAATTTGAAGCTCTCCGGTGTCAGAAGCGATTTTGGCTCCATCTACCAGAAGGCTCACCCTCCCGCGGCACCGCACACCGGATGCTTTTGTCTGGATGGAGGTTTTTTCTGTAACCAGCGCTGTCAATGCCGGATAAATCTCTGTCACAGTATGCCCAAGCTGCTTTGCATACAGATAACCGCTTCCGTCACTTCCCGTTTTTTTTGCCGCTTTTCCTCCGCAGGCAAGGATACATGTTCTGCCTTTATATATGCCTTCTTTGGCGTTCAGTTCAAAATATCCGTTTCCCTCATCTGTTCTATATGTAATACCTCGTATTCCAACATTCTTTTTTATATTTACGCCTCTGCGTAAAAGCTCCAGCACAAGAGCGTCCCTGACAGAAGAAGCCTGTCCGCAGGAAGGATAGAGATACCCATCTCTGTTTTTCGGCAAGATACCCAGACATTCAAAAAAACCAATCGTATCGGAAGGAGAAAACGAAGAAAGTGCCGGCAATACAAAGGCAGGGTCACCGCCTCGATAGCATGCGCCGCCCTGCTCCATGTTTGTATAATTACACTTTCCATTTCCGGTAGAAAGTATTTTTTTCCCTAACGTATCCGTATGCTCCAGCAGCATCACATGAGCGCCTGCTCTCGCCGCCATAATCGCTGCCATCATACCGGATGCACCTGCACCAACTACGATCACATCATTCATAAATATTATGCATCTCCGTTTTTCTCATCCTCATTGAGATCCCATATATCCTCTGTCGTTTCATCTATACTTACATGCTGTTCAGGATCCTTTTCGGTCTGCTCCTGCATGGCATCAGCAGCTTCATCATCATGATGCTCCAATCCTCGCAAGGACTGATACTTTTCCTCCGCTTTTTTTGATGCACGCTCCTCAATCTCCTGCTCTTTTTCCCTGACCGCTTTTTCTTTGCGTCTGCGCTCATGTTTAAAAAACAGCCTGATGGAAACACCCACATAGCAGGTGCCCACAATTCCAACTGCCCCGTCTGCGATCAATATATAATAGATTGCATCCGGGTATTTATCCAGCCATGTAAAAGGATTCAGGATAATCATAAAGGCGGCCGCCACAAATGCAAAAGCAAGAATCAAAAACACGATCCATGCTTTGCTCTCCACACAATGAAGATCGGTGGCATTCTGCAATTTTATCATGGCACCGAACAGAATACAGATTCCCAAAAATAACGGAAGATATGCGGACAAGACAGAAGCCCGGATCAACACACAGATACCTACAAGTATGCAGCTAATACCCACCGAAAAACTATAATTTCCAATATTATGATATGCCTGAGATATCAGATATCTCACGATCAGCGCAATACCAAAGATCAGAAGAATCGCTGCAATGGCATAAAATAAATAGACCAGATTTGCACCGGGCACGAGCAATAAAAGCAGTCCAATCAAAATATATATGATCGAGATAGCAATCACCACCCATGTTGTGATCAAAAAACCATGTTTTTCCGACTCTTTTCCTCGGCTCATAACCTTTCCTCCTGTCTGACAACGCATTTTTACCAGAGTTATCAGATCATGAATTTCATTCATGATCGACATTCGCCATTCGCCATGAGTGAGCAAACTCTCTCAGGCTCTCTTGCGCTCATTGTATCATAACCGAACCCCTATTGCAACGTTATCAAATGGAATAATTTTCCAGAAAATTGTACAGTGTCTCCAGATTATAAAATACGATTTCCTCCTCTAATCCGGAACGTACTTCCTCCGGAAGATTTGTCACCGGTATCCCTGTCTGCATGAAAATATCCTGATCATCATTTTTGTAAACCACCAGATATCCCTTCTCTTCCCGAATCACATATTTTGTTTTTGAAAACTCCGTCATACTTTCAACCGTAATCAGTCCTTCCACCGGCTCAATCGCGGCTTCCTCCGCCTGAGAATTTTTTACTGTATTCTCATTCCCCGCATGTCCCAGAAAGAATCCAAGCAAGAAAGTTGTCAATGCAAGAAATACAGTAGAAAGTAAAAAAATACGAATACTTCTTCCCCGTCTCATAATGTTCTCCCTTTTCCGACGTTTTTAGAAGTATTCGCATTTCATTTTGATTTATTCAATTTCTCAAAGTAAATGGAACTTTTTAGCAATTTTTATAATCGTACTGCCCTTCGGGAAGCTGCGAAGCTCCTCCTCTGTCAGTCCCTTCAAAGCGAGCAGAGCTATAGCATAGACAACGATCGCCACTAAAATGGCAATAATCGTTGCGGCTGCATTGCTGTGTGTCACCTTATGAAGCGCAAAATATACCAGATAACAGATCACGCCCATAATGACCGAAGATATCAGTGGTATGATAAAATTCCGCCTGATCTCCTGCTTGTAACCTGAATATTTTCTTACCGACAGGCCATTTAAAATGCACATAACCAGCGCAAAAAAGGCATTGGCAAGTACAACTGCGTAGATGTGCAGCTTAAATCCATACATCAATATCAATAGAAATGCGATATGAAGTCCCAATGCGATCAACGCGTTTCGCACCGGAATACGCATCCGGTCAATTCCCTGCAAAATTGCATTTGACAGGGTGGAAATAGAATAAAAAATAACGGAAATTGATCCAAGCTGCAGACATAATGCTGCCAGCTCAAGCTCCCCTACATGAAACAGCAGATTGATGATGGGGGAAGCTAATACCGTAATTCCCACCGTACACGGGAACGCAATAACCAGGACAAAACGCATGGCAGCGCCGATTTTTTGTCTGACCTGGCGTCCATCCCTGTTGGCAAATGCAACCGTAAGACTGGGCACACATGCCGCGCCAACCGCATTGGATATGGCAATCGGTACATTGATCAGCACTTTATATTTTCCGGCATACACGCCCCAGTAATCAGAAACCATGGTTCGGTCATAGCCCTGAGCCAGAGCAACATTCTTAAAGATACCCTGATCGATACTGGAACTTATGTTGTAAATCGTGGTACTGAGCAGAATCGGAATGATGGTCATGATCAAAACCCATATAATCTGCCTGTAAGACTCCGTGTTCAGATTCCTCTTTGCCTCTTTTGTGACATATTTTCTCATAACCGGTCGGTACGCTATGTAGACCACAATCATAAAAATCAGTCCTGCTATAGCTCCAACCGTCGTACCGGACGTTGCCCCGGCAGCAGAATACGCCTCTGTCACAAGACCTTCCGGCATGGAAGAACCAAGCTTTGCCGCATAGGAAACCATAATTGCCGCACCTGCCACACTGACAACTGCATGAATGATACCTTCCAGAATCTGAGATATGGCACTTGGCATAGTTGTATTATGTCCCTGGAAGAACCCCCGGAACACACCCATCACCGCAACAATGATCAATGCAGGCGCTAACACCCGAAGCGCAATATATGCTTCCGGCGTTTTAAATATTTTATCCGTAATAAGTTCAGCGCCAAAGAAAACCACAAGAAATGCAATGATTCCGGTAACAAATGCAAGCATCAAAGCACCGCGGAATACCTTATATGCATTCTGTCTGTTTCCGGTCGCAAGTCTGGCTGATACTACCTTGGAGACCGCAGTCGGAAGACTGTATGATGATATGATCAGCAGCAGACTGTATATCTCATACGCTGTACTGTAATAATCACATCCCTTATCTCCCAGGATCGCATTCAGGGGGACACGATAAAACAGTCCGATCACCCGGACGATAATAGATGCGATCGCCAGGATGGAACCCTGTATCAGAAAACCGGAACCGCTGTCTTTTTTATTTCCCAAAAAATCACCTCTTCGTTTGTATCATGTCACCTATTCACCATCAGAGAAGGTCAGATTGTCTGCATAGGAATCCTGAATGATACATACCCATGTTTTTCCCTGATTCAGAACGATCTCATCCCCATTTTCATCATAGTATCTGGTGGGTGAAAATTTATCTGTTTTTTCCCATGTAACAGGAATTGCTTTTCCTCCGGTAAAATACCATCCTCTTCCCGTATCAATGGTGGTAATCTCCAAATATCCGGCTTCACTGTCTATCACGCTCCACTGGCTGATCTGCATGATAATATTTGTGACAGCAAGCTGTTCGCCGGTAGCTCCGTCTATATGCTTCGCACCGTATTGATATCGGTAATACAGACCATCTTCCGCATTATACTCAAACCACGGTTTGTTTACCAGATATCCCGGATAGATCATAGTTGCATCGGTACCCGCTTCCAGAACAACAGGACTGTCATCCTCAGCAAACCTGTAATGCCCCGTATAATCCTCCTCATATTCCGTGCGATAGCCTTTCGCATCTACTCCGGCAAGAATACCGTCCGTGCTGGTGAAAGCATTGTGGGGAGACTTGCGGCTGCTGTCTCTGTAATACATCACAGACTCCACCGAAGAATCCAGTCCGCTTAAGTTATTTACATAGTCCTGACTGAGAAAGCCCTCCGCATAGGATGCCTGACCATAATGAGCATACAAAGCGTCAAATTCCAGTGCATACCGCGCATAATACTCACGACAGCTCCGTACAGAACCAATCGCACTCAGATTTGAGTAATCCTGATAAATCGGCATCAGTCTGGTAAGAGCACCTTCCACCGGGGCCTCATAGATGACATCTGCCTGTGCAATCCCATACTGGGGCAGCGCATCACTGGTATTGCCGATCATAACTGCAATCGGTCTTTTTTGGGCAAGCTCTTCATCGATCCATGTTCCGGACAGTAAGCTCTTTGCCTGACCCTCATGGGTATCTGCAATTTCAATCTCTTCTATCGTTCCCTGCACAACCGGATCTTCTGTTTCACTGACAGAGAGCGATTCCTCCGCTGCCTGCTCCTCCTGCTTTTTGCATCCTGCCGTAAACAGCGTACAGCATACAAAAAGTGTCAAAACCAAAAACCATTTTGCTGTTTTTTTCTGCTTCATAAATTATCTCCTTATTCCCATTTTATCCAGAATATCTTTTTGGCGTGCCTCCATCCGGGCAGCTTCCTGCGGTGTCTCATGGTCATATCCGAATAAATGCAGCATACTGTGACAGATCAAAAAAGCATATTCTCTTTTCTCACTGTGACCATACTCCAACGCCTGTGCTTTCACATGCTCTGCGGATAACACAATATCTCCCAGGGTCACCTCTTCGGTGTCGGGATTCACCACGTCCATACCTCCATCCACGATCACATCAAAACATGCCGGATAAGGATAGTCGATCAGCGGAAAGGAAAGTACGTCCGTGGATCTGTCTATCTGACGGTAAGTATGATTGATCTTAGCAATATTCTCATCATCTGTAATGGTCAGATTCACTTCTGCTTCATAGGGAAACTGCTCTGCATCCATGCAGGCAAGTATCACCTGTTCTGCCAGTTTTTTATAGCAAAAAGGAAATTTTGCTCCTACCTCATTTATAATCGTAATCGTCATGCTTTATTCCGCTTTCTCTTTGCAGCCTGCTTTTCCTCGTATTCCTCATAAGCCTGTACAATTTTTTGTACCAGTGGGTGTCGCACCACATCCTTGCTGCTCAGTTCACAAATCCCGATATCGTCCACTTTTTTCAGAACACGCATCGCCACATCCAGTCCGGACACAATGCCGGGGGCAAGATCCTTCTGGGTTGCATCTCCGGTAATGACTGCTTTGGAACCGAATCCGATTCTGGTCAAAAACATCTTCATCTGTGCCGGCGTGGTATTCTGTGCTTCATCTAATATTATAAATGCATTGTCAAGTGTACGTCCGCGCATATAGGCAAGAGGTGCAACCTCGATCAGTCCTTTTTCCTGATTTTTGATAAAACTCTCTGCTCCCATAATCTGATAGAGCGCATCATAGAGAGGTCTTAAATACGGGTCGATCTTGCTCTGTAAATCTCCCGGGAGAAATCCCAGTTTTTCTCCTGCCTCTATAGCAGGTCTTGTGAGAATAATACGGCTTACCTCTTCCTTCTTGAACGCAGTGATCGCCATTGCCATTGCAAGATATGTCTTTCCTGTTCCTGCGGGACCGAGACCAAACACAATCATTTTATCCCGAATCTCATCCACATAGGCTTTCTGTCCCACGGTTTTCGGTTTGACAGGTTTCCCATTTATCGTATGACAAATAATATCATTGTCAATATCTGCAAGACGGACGGAGGAATGCTCCAAAACAAGAGACAGCGCATAATTCACATTCTGTTCCGTGATCGCGTTCCCCCGCTTTGCCAGCGATAAAAGCTGCTCAAATACTGCCGATGCCTGAGAAACAGCCTCCTCGGTGCCAAGAATTTTTATGCTGTCTCCTCTTACTATGATCGTAACCTCAAGAGTCCGCTCAATGGTCTTTAAATAAGCATCAAACTGACCAAATACATTACTCATATGCTCCAAGGGAAGTGTAACTGTTTTCTCTGTCAAATTACTCATCGTCTATTTGTCCTTCCTCTGTAATTTCGGGCATCTTATCCACCAGGACATAGGTTCCCGCAGACTGATACACCGATATGGAGCCATCTGTTATGCAAGATGTTCCATCGCTACTTACTATAACATTATTTGACTGTATTTGAATACCTTTTTTTTCTAATTTTTCACAATAAGCTGCAAGACGATGCTCTGCATATACCTTTGCCTCTTCCTCAGTATACTCCATTTTTACCGTATAATATTCCCGCTGCGTGGTAACTACAAGCTGAATCGGAAGATAAAAGTTCTCTCCGATCCGAAGCTGATGCTCTTCCGTCATCACGTCATACAGTGAAAAGTTCTCTCCGAAGGAAGGAAACGATTGGGTATGGTTTCCGACACGCAGCTGCAGTCTGCGATGAGTCTTGTCTGTATATTCCTTTTTTTCATAAGACATGGAAAAGGAATCGCTGTAAGGTATGTCGCGACTTATTGTAATATCAGCATCCGCAGTCACATACCGGTATCCTGCGGTCTCACCGCCATCATTTTTTAATTCCACCACTCCGGATACAAGAAGCTGTCCTTTGACCACCTGATCTCCCGCTTTTACCTGTGGAGTTCCGGCTCTTGTCACCATAGACACGATCACTCCATCCATATCTGAAACGAGACTTGCCTCCTCCTCCGGCATTTCTTTTTTATCCTGTACCACACTTTCCTGTATATCGATCATCAGCTTTGTACCCTGGATCCTTGCCGACGACCATATCACATCCGAATAATCGGAACGCAGCGATTCTTCAATCTGATCACAGTCGATATCCTTCTTCGGAGTTCCCCAGCATATACCCTGATCTTTAAAATAATCCGTCAATGCCTGATCCGTGAGAAAAGAATTGCCCTGTATCTCAATATCCCAGATATAAGAGGACATAACCTTAATCAAAATAAATGCGGCTATGACTCCCACCAGAAAAAATTTCCGTTTCCGATACCGGAATGTCAGAAAAGGGAGTCCATGCCGCTCCGTAATCTTTATTCTTGTTCCCGATTTTTTTAAGAGCGGTCTTATAGTACGCACAGCTTTTACACTAATGGAAAAAGAATACCCTCCATCGATCGTCACCAAATCCCAGATCAGTATATTTCTGTTTGCACACAAATTCAGGAAACGCTCCGGACTGTACCCGGTAAGCTCCACCGTCACATAACCCTGGAATAATTTAAAATACCCTGCAGACATAAAAAAACTCCTTACACACCATATACAATACTTTGAATGATACCAGTAATCTTCATATCATCATTCGTATAATATGTGATAAGGAGTTTTTTGCCCTGGATACTCAGCGTTCCGTCTTTTGTGGATAAACGGATCTCCTCCGATGAGTATTCCAGAATTCCTCTGTAATTTTCAATGGTCATCTCGGTCCTGCCTACGATGGATACCATCACGGCGCCATGCATCAGGTCCTTTGGCAGTTCCAGATTTTCAACCAGATCAGTTTTCCATGATTGCAGCTTTCTTTTTCTCATACTTTACTATATGAGAAAAAGAAACTGTTCAGAACCCATGAATCATCAAACGGGCATACCCGCTATGAGAACTATTTCTGAAAGATGGTTGCTCCGTACTTATTTACCTCATCCATGTAAATAAACCATTTTTCCTCCATATTCGGAATGTAATACGGAATATATCTTCCTTTATGACAGTAGGCATCCATGGCTCTGTGGATCTCTGCACAGATTTCAGCCGGAGTGGACTCAGGCCGGTCAATGAGACGATTGTCCAGACCACCCATAAATGTAATCTGGTCTCCATACTTATCCAGACATTCATCCAGATCGTTTTTCGGCATCATCGGCTCAATGACGTCTACGCCGATCTCAATAAGATCCGGAATGATCTGTTTGATATAGCCGCAGGAATGATGTATATAGATCATGCCAAGCTCATGAATACGATCCGCATAGCGTTTTTCCAGAGGCTTGATATATTCCCGCCAGAGCTCCGGGGAGAAGAACATATTTACATCGGTACCCCAGTCATCGTGCATATGGATCACATCCGGTTTTACATATTTGTATGCCAGATCGATGCATTTTAATTTGTACTCGCACATGGCCTCAAAAAATTCCTGCACCTCATCCGGATACTCGTAAAATGCGCACAGCGCATTCTCCATACCGATCATCTGATTCATACGCTCAAACTGTCCCGACAGCATGAGAACAGATACCACATGCTCCTCTCTGTTTACCTGCATCCCCATGCTCATGCCCTGAAAAATCTGTTCCAATGGCATAAATTCGATGGGTGGAAAATGCACATGATCCTTCCATTCATCCATATCATCAAATAGTTTAAAATTTGCGGCAACCGTATTCCCGTCTACTAACGGGTTCGGTCCCTGATTCGTCCACATCACGCCCCATGCATCCGGGCCTGTTCCATACGGATCCGGCTTTTCCGGAAAATAACGCTCTCCCGGAAATACAAGATCTTTCATGGTAGAATAAACCTCCGGAATAAAATCCGCTTTTTCGCCCCGCAGCAATGCCAGCAATGCTTCTTTTCTTGTCTGCATAATAAAACCCCCTCTACATACTGATTACCATCTTGTTACTGGTAGTCTAGCACACAGAAGAGGCTTTGAAAAGCAGTTCCTGGATGAATGGCTGCAACCTCAGGTTGTAGCTGGATGCCTTATCTCCTGAAGATCAAATTCTTCCTCCAATGCCTGGGCAATCTCATTGATGCCTTTTAGCTTACTGTGCGGATCATAAATGACCGCCGTATGAAAGATCAGAGTATCCCCAGGATAGTCAAAGGTCTTGATCTTTGCCTTTTCCATCTGAGTAAAAGCAAGAGGAAATACAGCAAAGGATTCCCCCTGCTGAAGCAGCATATACATAGTGTCAAAATTTGTCACTTCACGAATGCTCCGGCAGGGAATATTTTTGTAGAAAGAGCTTTCTGCCGGAACTGTATAACTGTCTTCTGACATCTTCATCTTTAATAGCGTCTCCTGCTTCAAATCCTCCATCGTAAGCTTCTGCTTTACCGCCCATGGATGCAGCAATGAAACAACCACTTTTGCCGGAAGTTCTGCAAAAGACAGACAGCGTTTTCCCTTCCAGTCATCCTCCATATGAGTATTGGTAAGCAGGATATCAATATTACCTGCCAACAACTGACGTTTGCCCTCATCCAGACTCATAAGATTCAATTCCATCCGGTAATCATGAAAATTTGCAAGCAGAAAAGACAGTACCGGAGTTACCAGCTTTTCCTGAGGCAACGCAGAAAAAATGCCAATATTGATCCGCTCCTTATCATCCATTGCACGCAGCTTCAGCTCGGAAAATGCCGCATCGATCTCAAGATCGATCTTTTCAAACTGCTCTTTTGCGTACTCCCCTAATCTGGTCAGAGTAACTCCCTGAGGAGAACGGAAAAACAGTTTTCCTCCAATTTCTTCCTCCAGAAGTCCGATCTGCTTTGTCAAGCCCTGTGCCGATACATATACTAAAGATGCCGCTTTGGAAAAACTGCCTGTCTCTGCTGCCTTTAAAAAATAACGTATTCGCTGATAAATCATAGCTTTACTCCATGGTATAAAATTCTTTCGGATTACAGGTAATGCGCACAGCAGCCTCAGGCACCTGACTCAGCAGATCCTTTGATGTCAGACAGATGGCATTCTCCTTCTCTATCTCGGTATCCTCTCCGGACAGGATCGCTTTATAGAAAAAGAAGCTGTTTTTACTCATATAAGCCGCCATCATTATCACATCTATTTCTTCCTCATTGTGTGCTGCATCTTTGTTTATCGTCAGTGTTTCCCCTTTCCCATTTGCAATCGCTTCCCGTAATTCAAACAGCGAAAGCGGAATACAAGCTTTAAATAAGTTCCGTTCCAATTCATATTTTCCCCCTTCAGGATGTTAAAACTTTTATGT
>CAYRZL010000005.1:60500-65395 GCA_964428795.1 uncultured Lachnospiraceae bacterium
ATAAGTTCCGTTCCAATTCATATTTTCCCCCTTCAGGATGTTAAAACTTTTATGTCACAATTTCTATGCATACTGACGACTGCCTTAATTATAACTAAAAATGCCAATAACATATAAGTATATTTAAACACAGAATTTTGCTCAAACAAAAGCGCTGCCGCCGAAAATGTTCCAAACACACAAATGGTTCTCATCTGTTGTCTGTGAAATTTTAAGACAAATTTATAAAATGCATATATAGACACAAGGAAAACAAGCAATTTTGTTTTTAAAAAAACTGCAATCAAAGTTCCGCACAAAGGGGCAATCCCCATTCCGCCTCTTCCGCCATGGAAAACAGAAAACATATGCCCCAACACGGGAGCAGCAATGATCAAACCAAACCCGATCCCGGCAATATTTTTATTAACAAGCAGATTCCCGGCAAAAACAGGGAAAAAACCTTTTCCAAATTCACATATTCCCGTCAGGATTCCACATTTTTTCCCACAATACTGAAACACATTTGCAGTCCCCGGATTACCATCCTCACTGATTTCTCTGATATCCACATGACAGATTCGTTTAGGCAGCTTATATGCATACAACATGCTTCCTGAGAAAAATCCTGCCAGACTGATTGCGATCAACATAAAATATGTGTATACTATCATGCTCATTTTTTAACTTGTCCTCCTTATAAAGTGATCCAATATCTTTGTTCGACAATGCCCTCTTCTTCTATCTCATTTTCCGGAATACCGCCATTCTTTATAATACTTTTTGCTGAGCCAATATTATCTTTGTCACATACCATCAGAACTTTTTCAATTCCAAGTTTTCTGCATTCTGCTAACGCAAGTCGTATCATTTCCGTCGCAAAGCCCTTTCTACGTTCCGATGGTCGTATCCCATCCCCTATATGCCCGCCATTTTTCAGCAGTGATTCGTTCAGATAATGTCTGATATTCACAGCGCCGACAAAAATATCCCTCTCTTCATCCAAGCAAAAATAAGTAGAATCCGGGACAAGACGCCCGGTGTCATCCTTCACTTCTATAGTATCCACATATGTATTCCAATCATGATAATCACATTTTCTAATCGCATAGGGAATGATTTTCTCTCCGCTGGCGTACCATTCATCCATCATATCATATAAATGCATTTTATATTTATCATGTAACTTCACCAATTTTAATTTCATATTTTTCTCCTATTTGCTCTGCCTTTCAAAATCAATTATCGAAGATCAATCTATTATCTCATAGTCTTATATCAGCAGTCAACTCCTCTATATTACACTTCACCTTGTTTTCAAAGTATTTTTTTAACTCAATATTTTTATCCCATTTACTCTGAGGATAGTAGCCATACCGGCTCTTAACATCACCCATGCGTTTTTCTATTTGGGCAGCGCCTTCCGCCATCCCGATAGAATCGCATAACTGAATCAATCTATCATAATCATCATAGACACATTCTGCAAGTGCGTTCTCTACTATCTGTCGCTGCTGAGGTGTCACATCGAAATTACCACTATAATCTTCCACCTTCTTTGTAGAAAAAGAATGTGTCAGACAAATACGGGCAACGTCCGGATATCCAAGTTTACCCATATACATATAGCCATCATAAACATGTGCAAAATGTTTTACCCCAAAACGTCTTCCAATATTATGCAATAGTCCAAGTACATAAGCTTTTTGGGAATCCAAATCTTCGCATCTTGCAGCAATTGTTTCCGCACATTTTGCAACCACTCTGCTATGATCTCCCCATGAACCCGGATTCAACCTTTCCGATTCCTGCAATATTATTTCTGCTTTGGATCGATCCGGGTAACCGTTGCTTTCTTTAACAACCTCCAAATTGTCTCTCCTTATTCTATAATTTCCGCCCGTTTCTGACAATATAAGTTTTTAATATCAAATAGTTAACTTTCTTACTGTCCATCCGTATGCGAATCTAGCAAATCCGTTGCAAACAATCCTTTTATCTGCTCTTTATACTTACACAAAACCGTTTCATCTCCTTTACCAAAGGAAACCTGGTAACGAAAAGAAACCTCCACCGGAGCTTTCCTTCGGATGCTTTACAACTAAGAAAAAAGGATGACCGCAGCCATCCTTTCTCTGATTTTTGGCAGTTTACTCTGTAATGGGAATGAGTTTTAGGTCTTCATCCCGACCACTGGAAACGGATTTTAAGTCGCCGTTCTGACTATATTATCTTCTTTTTCTACGCTTAGTATACACTATGATATGTCAAAAGTCAATCAACAGTGCATTTTTAGAATTGTATATTCGGCTTACTGATTAGTTGAATTTCATTTACAAACCAGACTATTCTATAATTGCCGCCTGAATGACCATATAAGCAGCTTCATTATCTGTCACAACCGCTAGTTCCATTTGCTCGATACCATGTTCCTTCGCAATACGAATCAGTTGTTCTATCATGACCTTACCGATTCCCATTCCGGTAAATTTCTGATATAATGCCACAGCTATTGTGACACGATGACGATATCTGCTTTGTGCCATCCCCATAAACGAACAATTTCCAACATGTTCTCCATCCAGGAAACCAACCAGCATCAAATTATTGGGGGATTCATTTTGCTTATGAATAAAATTCCTCTCATCTTCGATTGTCATTGTGATTTCTTCCGGTTCCCTTATCAGGAAAGGCGTTTCCGCAGATGTCACTTTCAAATAATGCAGCAGTATCTTTGCATCATCTGCTGCCGCATTTCTTAAAATCAGTTCCTGTCCGTCCAAATCTGTTTTTATATCCTTTACTCTCATCCTGTTTACAAATAGCCTTTCTCACTCTTTTATCCGGATTCTAATAATAAAACCCTTCTCTTCTAAGTAGTTTCGCAAACTCAAATATCCTCTTCCCATTTGTCTCTGCCGGAAAACTGAAAGCAAAGCCGATTTCCTCCTCATTACTTTGCCATATATTTCGTTTTAAATCCTCTATCGTCTGACCCTCCCCATAAAAATCACAGAAGTAATCTTCTACTCCATATGCTTCAAAATGATAGGATTTGATTTTTTCATATGCATATTCGAGTGCACTTGCACGTTTCAGTTTTGTGGAAACAGAGATTCCCTGAAAAGAAATTTCCACATCACACAATCCCTTTACACTTATGACAGGAATTGGATAAGACTCATATTGCCAGTTTCCCTCTTCTGTTTTGTGATAATGTCCACTGTACCAGCCGGATTCTAAAGAAAATATTCTATGGAATAAGGCACTTGTAATTTCGGCGGACTTCATATCCAGCTCATGATATGCCCTGTTTATTTCATTCATCAATTCCTTTGTTATCATACCTTTCTCCTATACCGCATCTTAATAATATGAAAAACCTCCGCCGGAGCTTCCCTTCGCATGCTTAGCAACTCAAAACAGGAAGCTCTTCTTTATCCATATCGTTATCTTTATATGTAATCCTGTATCCTCTGGCACCCTCTCTGGAACAAATAAAAGATGTAACTCCATTTTCTTCCACAAAAGCAACTTCATTTTCCAGAGCCAATCCTACCAGATTTTTTCCTTCCAGCATCTCATCAAAACTATTCCTGCCTTCTTCATTGTAATGCGGACACACCGCATAGTGATGAATATCCAGCATTCCGTCTACAAAACCAAATTGACAACCTTCCCTTTTGACAATGGACTCACTGTCACTATGTCCGGAGTAGAACCAGCACATAGCGCCTGCGCTTAAACCACCCAATACGGCTGAATCATTTTTGTATATTTGAAGCAGCTTTTTATCCAATCCGCAGGCACGCCATTTCTTTATCATAAAAGCAGTATCTCCGCCGCCGATCGCAACAATTCTTCCCATATGTATCAACCTCCAATTCTTTCTTCTGCTCCATACGATACCCGGAACAATTCATTTTCTTCTTCCACATATTTTGTTTTCTTCTCTCTTCTAATGCTGAAAACTCTGATCTGGAAATCATTCCCATCCACACCGCAA
Source organism: uncultured Lachnospiraceae bacterium (assembly GCA_964428795.1). GTDB lineage: Bacteria > Bacillota > Clostridia > Lachnospirales > Lachnospiraceae > CAYRZL01. Next base: position 64,486 of record CAYRZL010000005.1, read on the forward strand.
TTTGCAGTTTTGCCCGAACTTCCTTTAACTCATGTTCAGAATCCAAAGCATACTTTTCTTTATATATCTGATCAGATTTCCTCTGCATATCTTATATCTCCCATATTGATATTCATATATATCTAATCCACAAGTTTCTTATAAATCTTTTTAATCTCTGTCTCATTCAATCCCAATTCTCTAAAATAGTGATCCGTACTTTTGTATCTTTCCCGAAATAATCTTAAAAACTCCTCCATAAATTCATTCCTGGGTATCACAATATTCATATCTAACCTGGAAAATCTATTACGCATTGAATATATTCTTTCCCTGGCATATTCTTTGGTTAAGATATAATTTTAAATAATTACACCCTGTTTTGCATTTGCAATTTTTTTAAATACTTCTGCCATATTTGCGGCACATGCAATTTTCATATAGCTCTCCGGAACTGCATCTACGGAATCCGGTACATCTCCTCCCTCATCAATCTGGCAGTTACTATATTCAAAGCCTTCTAAACCTTCAAATCCACTTTGTTTTCTTATAGCATCTTTTTCTCCACGCATATCAATAATTGTGGTAATCCCTTTTTCTTTTAAAAATGCAATATCCTCTGCACATAATTCAAACTGCACATCACTTCTCAGAAGAGAATTGTTTTATATAATAGTCCCATTTTTGCTCCGGTACGGAAAGCGCTTTAAGAGCAGCTTCCGCTGTCAACTCCAAATTTTTCATAAGACTTTTTAAATTATCCAGCAATTTTTTTCCTGGGCATCTTCCCACAACATTCTTCCTAATTCTGTCATCACTCCATTATACTTTTTTTGTTCCTGTTCTACAACATTTTTCTGAATTGTTTTTGCGATATCTTAAATGAAAAAGTAAATTCTACCCTGTACCGGAATTTAGTCTTTCACAAAAT
>CAYRZL010000006.1:0-35003 GCA_964428795.1 uncultured Lachnospiraceae bacterium
AAAACTGACAAATCTGTTTTTATATCTTTACGAACTGCTCTATTCATGTTTTAATAAAATAGAAGGAAAAATATAGTAACCGTAAAATGATGTATACATATACTGTACACAGTTTTATCCGTTTCCGGAAGATGTAACGGATGCAAAAAATGAAGGGAGATGTTTTCATGAAAACAAACAGAAAACGGATTATAATGATCGCGTTTTTGGCGCTAGTCGTCATATTTGTGATTGTCACCGCATTAACACCCGGGACAGTTGACGACCCTGAAACGTATACGTGCGGGACCTACGCAACCATATTCGCGCTTCTGCCGCCTGTCGTGGCAATTGCGCTCGCGCTCATTACAAAAGAAGTGTACTCGTCGCTGTTAATCGGTATCATTGTAGGAGCACTGCTCTATGCCAACGGCAATCTGGAGCTAATGGTCAACACAATGTTCTTTAACGAGAGCGGCGGCATGGTGTACAAGCTGGCCGACAGTTGGAACGTGGGCATCCTGATTTTCCTCGTCATGCTTGGAATGCTGGTGGCGTTGATGAATCGTGCCGGCGGTTCCGCAGCTTTCGGAAAATGGGCATCAAAACGAATTAAGACGCGAATCGGGGCGCAGCTGTCCACAATGGTTCTCGGTGTGCTGATCTTTGTCGACGACTATTTCAACTGTCTGACCGTAGGCAGCGTTATGCGTCCGGTGACAGACAAACACAAGGTTTCACGTGCAAAGCTTTCCTACCTGATCGACGCAACGGCGGCTCCGGTTTGCATTATCGCGCCGATCAGTTCCTGGGCGGCTGCGGTCACATCTTCCGTGCCCGAGGATTCCGGTATTAACGGGTTTGCGGTATTTTTACAGACGATTCCGTATAATCTGTACGCGCTTTTGACGATTGCAATGATCATTATGATTACTGTAATGCGTCTGGATTACGGTCCGATGCGTACACATGAGCAGAACGCTATCAAGGGCGATCTGTTTACTACCCCCGAACGTCCCTATGACGAGAGTGATGAAACAGAGGTGGAGGGACACGGAATCGTGTTGGATCTCGTGCTTCCGGTTATTGTGCTGATTGCCGGATGTATCGTAGGCATGGTTTATACCGGCGGATTTTTCTCCGGCACCGGCTTTATAGAAGCTTTCGCAAATTCCGACGCTTCGGTAGGCCTGGTTATCGGCGGCTTTATCGGGCTTGTATTTACGTTTGTGTACTATATGCTGAGAAATGTCCTTTCTTTCGCACAGTTCACTGAATGCTTCACAGAAGGTTTTAAAGCCATGATAGCGCCCATCCTGATTCTGACGATGGCGTGGACGCTCTCCGGAATGACGAATCTTCTCGGTGCAAACGTGTTCGTGGCAAATTTGGTGGCAGGCTCTGCTAATTCCTTCCAGGGATTTTTACCGGTCATCATTTTCGCAGTCGCAGCGGGACTGGCTTTCGCGACAGGCACCTCCTGGGGTACGTTTGGAATTTTGATTCCGATTGTTATTGGCGTATTCCCTTCCGGTACTATGATGGTGATATCTATCTCCGCATGTCTGGCAGGAGCTGTGTGCGGCGACCATTGCTCCCCTATTTCGGATACAACGATTATGGCCTCCGCAGGCGGACACTGTCATCATATAAACCATGTTTCCACACAGATACCGTATGCACTGACAGTCGCAGTCATCTGCTGCGTCGGTTATGTGATCGTGGGTATCTTTAATGCGGCGGGCGCTCTCGGCGCTGCCTGGCTGGCGCTGCCGTTCAGCCTCATTATCCTGTTTGTCGTGCTGCTGTTTATCCGCAAAAAGCTCGGGCAGGAAGAAATATAGTCTATAAAAAAAGAAAGCTCCGCCGGAGCTTTCTTTTTTTGTCCTGATATACATCATCATCGGAATACACCGAGGAAAACGTCCAGTGTATTGTCGCGGAAAACTTTTATGACATCAACTGCTCTTTTTGGGCATGCGTCAGTTTTTTGATCGCCGCCTCCCGTCTCATGGCTTCCTCCTTGGTGGCAAACTGCTCATAATATACTAATTCCACCGGCCTGCGGCTGCGAGTATACTTGGCGCCTGTTCCGTTATTATGCTGTTCTAGCCGCCGCTTCAGATTGGTTGTCCACCCCGTATAGAAACTTCCATCTTTGCACTTAACCATATAGGTATAATTCATACTCTCTCCTGTTCTATGTACCCCCAGTCTGCCGATATGCAAACTGCGGGTGGGGCTATCCCCCTTTATTCAAAAGCAGTCGCCGAAAAACTTGTATCTTACTCAGTAGTATAAAATAATTTTGTAAAAAAAGCGACTGCGTATTTTTCGCTCCATACTACAAAATACGCAGTTTCAGGGAAAAGGTTCCCGCTCAGGCGCCGTTATTATCTTGTTCCAGATAAATCATAGGATTTAAGGGTTCTCCATTCATGTTGATCTGAAAATACAGATTACATCCCTCTTTTACAAAATATTTTGTGGGTTCACTTAAATATCCGATGGTTTGTCCGGCCTCCAGATAATCACCCATCTCACATTCCAGCTCTTTTAACTGTCCATACACAGCCTGGTATCCGTCACCCATATCCATAATCACAACGCAGCCGGTCACCTCGTTGGTAAATATATCGATAACCTGACCTGCACATGCAGACACCACAGGGTCGTTGATTTCACCCTGTATCATAATGGCCGGGTTGCTGCGATATTGATCCAATGTAAAAAAATAAATGGTTCGATCCATACTATAATCCATAATTACATTTCCTGAAACGGGCCAGAGCAATGCCCCTTCCCCCGGGAAGTGAAGGGCTGCTATGGGATCTTCCACCTGCATTTCCGGATCCTCCGGATAGATTTCCTCCAGAACAGCTTTCGTTTCTTCAGATCCCGCAGTCTCATTTTCTGCCTCTGCCACATCCTTTGCGGAAACATCGTCCGCTGCTCCGGTCAGTATATTATTTCCCCCCTGATCATCCTTATCTTCCGAAATATTTGTGGTCTGATCCGCCATCGTCTCGACCTCTTTTTGTGCATCGTCCGCCAGATAATAGGCCGGCGGTTCCTTGTTTGTATCGTCAGCATCCGCTTTCTTATCCCGATAACCCATACCAGCCATTGCCACTACCGCAATCAGCGCCAGCAGTCCGGCTATCACATAAGACTTTTGTTTCCAGATAAAAAATCCGTCTTTCTTTTTCATACCAGCATCCTCCATTTTCGTTTGCTGGTAGTAGTTTTCCCGCTTTTTTCCAGTTTATACAGCTATGGATATGTTTCCAGTTCCACATCAGAATAGTAATAATGCAAAATCTCTTCACAGCTTTTTCCCTCTTTTGCCAGTTCATTTGCCCCATGCTGGCTGAGTCCAAATCCGTGCCCCTGACCTTTCACCAGCACACGCATCTGGCCCTCTGATTCTGCGATATAAAAGCAGGCGGATGGCAGCTCCAAAGCATTTCTTATTTCCTCACCGGACACAGTCATGCCGCCGCAGGAAATCCCTGTAACATAGCCGGCAGAATCCCTGCCTGTTATTTTCAACTCACTTACCCATTCATCCGCACTCATCTGTATTTCTCCCGTCTGAGCACCCTCTGCCTCCTTCTGACTCTCTTCCTTTGACGAAAATAACGTCTCCGTCTTTTGCATCAGCGCTTCTTTATCAAAAAAAATAACCGTAATATAATCTGCTGACCGGATATCCGCAGCGCTGTCCACACTCACCAGCCAGCCCTTGTCCTCCTGTCCGGGTACCTCTGCGGCACTCCGCGTCCTCCCACCGCTCACACTGTGGAATGCAGCATCTATCAGGGTACCTTCCTGCACGAGCACCTGATTCGCTGTCTCAGAGATGGCTTTTTGCACCTTCTCCATATATTCCGGATAAGCTTCTCCCCAGATTTCTGCCAATTCTTCTCCCGAAAAAGCCTCCGGTGCAGCTACATTTTCCACATTTTCACTGCGGCATAAATTTGTTCGAGCAATGATCGCCTGTGCTTTCATCGCCTCCGGCTCACTTTCCATAGAAATTTCTTTTGCCAGTATACCGGTCAGTTGCTCAAGATGTCTGTCCTTTTCTTCGGTCAGCTTCGGCACTTCCGTCTCTCCCCTCTGCATCATCATCGTGACCAAATAGGGCAGAAAAAATATAAAAATAAGGGCGGCAACACATAATTTCAACTTTTCTTTCATGTGAAACTATATGCTGCTGCCCTTTTATTCAGACACAAAAAATGCTTTCCTTATTTCTTTTGTGCTTCCAATATCAGATTGCTCAGGTTTGCAAACTCTTCTAATGTCAATGCCTCACCACGCACATTCAGCGGTTTTCCCAAGTCTGTAATGCATTGTTCCAACGTCTCTTTATCCAGAGAAAATCCCCCGGCATTTTTCAGTCCGTTTACCAGGGTCTTTCTCCGCTGATTAAAAGATGCCCGGATAATCTGAAACATCAAATGTTCATCCTTTACCTCCACTACAGGCTGCTCATGCCTTGTAAGCCGAATGACCGCAGAACCCACATTTGGTCTTGGAATAAAACAGTTTGGCGGAACCTGAGCCACAATCTCCGGTTTTGCATAATATTGCACAGCCAGAGACAGCGCTCCATACTCTTTGCTGCCCGGTCCCGTTTTCATCCGGTCTGCCACTTCCTTCTGCACCATAATCGTAATACTCTCCAGCGGTACATGGCTCTCGAACAAGCCCATGATAATTGGCGTGGTAATATAATAAGGCAGATTCGCCACCACCTTTATCGGCCGCCCGCCATTTTTTTCCTCTGCCAGTCCACGAATATCCACTTTGAGTATATCCTCATTGAGAATATCCACATTATCGTAAGAGGCAAGGGTCTCCTTTAAGATCGGAATCAAGGCACGGTCCACCTCCACCGCTGTCACAGTTCTCGCCCGCTCGCACAGGTACTGGGTCATCGTGCCGATTCCCGGTCCGATCTCCAGCACAAAGTCCTCCTTTGTCACTCCCGCCGCATCCATAATTTTTTCCAGCACATGGGGATCAATCAGGAAGTTTTGTCCGAATTTCTTCTGAAATTGAAACTGGTGTTTCTGAATCACATCAATGGTGTTTTGCGGTATTCCCAATGTAGGCATATTTGCTCCTTTACCTTTATAATCCAAGAATGTGCTGCCGAAAAAATACCGACTCGATGGAACTACGTTCCTTAGCCTCGCCTTATATTTCTTCGGCAGCACATGCATCTGTTTACTGCCAATCTACATAATTCTACATAATTTTACATAATTCGATAAAACCGTCTTGCATTGCATTCGGTGATCTCTATTACTTCCTCCGCAGTCATCTCCCGAAGGGATGCGATCTGCTCCACTACATAGGGCAGATACAGGGAGGAATTGCGTTTCCCCCGATACGGAACGGGAGACAGATACGGGCAATCTGTTTCCAGAAGCATATGCTCCATCGGAATCACTGCAGCTACTTCTTTCAGTTTTTTCGCATTATTGAACGTCACCACACCGCCGATCCCGATATAATAGCCCATTTTCACATATTCCATTGCCAGTTCTTTGGAATAGGAAAAGCAGTGGATCACACCCGGGATTCCTTCTGCATGAGCTTCCTTCATCATTTTTAAGGTATCCTCCGCTGCATCTCTGGAATGTATGATCACAGGCAGGTTTGCTTCTCTTGCAAGATCAAGCTGTCTGCGAAACCACACCTTCTGTAACTCCCGGACCTCCGGTTCTTTGTCCCAGTAATAGTCCAGTCCTATCTCACCCACAGCCACTACCTTTGGATGTGACAACTGATCCCTCAACCACGCAAAGGTCGTCTCATCCAAGCAGGCAATATCACTTGGATGCACGCCCGCCGCCGCATATATAAAATCATACGCTTCAGCTAATGCGATACTGTCCGCTGTAGCATGTATGTCAGATCCCACGTTGACAATATAACCGATTCCGTTTTCACGCATAGAAGACAGGAGCAGATCCCTGTCTTCCGAAAATTTCTCATCATTATAATGTGCATGACTGTCAAAAATCATATCAGCATACCTCTGCACCGGGTGGCATATCCTTCTCCGGCGTCATCAACGCAAGGCTGCCTTCTGCATCCTCCGCACACAGCAGCATGCCTTCTGAGAGAACTCCCGCCAGTTTTGCAGGCTTTAAGTTCACCAGCACCAGCACCTTTTTCCCTACCATCTCCTCTGCGGAGTAATATTTTTTGATACCGGATACGATTTGTTTCACCTGACTTCCAATCTTTACCTGGGAACAAAGAAGCTTTTTGGATTTTTTCACTTCCTCACAGGCAATGATCTCACCTATCTGAAACTGCATTTTCATAAAGTCGTCGTAGGTAATTTCATCTTTCGGTTCGATGTCGATAACATCCTCCTGCGCGGCTTCCTCTGCTGCCGACTCCTCTTCCACGATTGGATGAAGCTCTTCTACTCTTGCAAGCACCTCCTTGATATCAAGACGGGCGAAGAGAATCTCTGGTTTTTCTGTTACTTTTGTTCCATCCTCATACAAGCCAAACTGATCCAACACATCAAACTCTCTCACACTGCCATTTACCTGTGCAAGAATTTTTTCTGAGGTTTCCGGCAGAAAACTCTGGAGCAGATTTGCACCGATGCAAATGCTCTCTACCAGATTATAAAGAACGGTAGCCAGCCGACCCTTCTTTGTCTCATCCTTTGCCAATGCCCAAGGCGTCGTCTCATCAATGTATTTATTGCAGCGTTTAAACAGATTAAAAACCTCCGTGATGGCATCAGCCACACGCAGTACCTCCATCTTCTCCGCAACCTTACCCGCTGCTTCTGTCACTACGCACTTAAAATCATCATCCACCGGCTCACAGACACCAGCATTTCTCACTACACCGCCAAAATATTTATTGCTCATGGAGATGGTTCTGTTTACCAGATTGCCCAACGTATTTGCCAGATCAGAATTTAACCGCTCCACCAGCAGCTCCCAGGAAATTACACCATCATTATCAAAAGGCATCTCATGCAGCAGGAAATAACGAACAGCATCCACGCCAAAGAAATCCACCAATTCATCTGCATAAAGAACGTTTCCTTTGGATTTACTCATCTTACCGTCCCCCTGCAGCAGCCATGGATGTCCAAAAACCTGCTTCGGCAGCGGAAGATCAAGAGCCATCAAAAAGATGGGCCAGTAGATCGTATGGAAACGGATAATATCTTTCCCGATCAGATGCAGATCCGCAGGCCAGTTTTTATTGAACAGTTCTGTGGAGCTGCCATCCGCATCATATCCGATTTTTGTAATGTAATTGGTCAACGCATCCAGCCACACATATACGACATGCTTCGGGTCGAAATCCACCGGTATACCCCAGGTAAAAGAAGTTCTGGACACGCACAGATCCTGCAATCCCGGAAGCAGGAAGTTATTCATCATCTCGTTTTTGCGGGACACAGGCTGAATAAACTCCGGGTGTGTATTGATATGCTCGATCAGACGGTCTGCATACTTACTCATTTTGAAGAAATATGCCTCCTCCTTCGCAGGCTGCACCTCTCTTCCGCAATCCGGACATTTGCCATCCACTAACTGAGATTCTGTAAAGAAGGACTCACAGGGGGTACAATACATCCCCTCATAGTATCCCTTATAAATATCCCCCTGATCATAAAGCCTTTTAAATATCTTCTGCACCTGCTTCTCATGATCCGCATCTGTGGTACGGACAAAATTATCATAAGAAGCATTCATCATATCCCAGATTTTTTTCACTTCCCCAGCCACATTATCCACAAACTCTTTCGGAGTAATTCCGGCTGCCTCTGCCTTTAACTCAATTTTCTGACCGTGCTCATCGGTACCCGTCTGAAAATAAACGTCATAACCCTGACGACGTTTAAAACGGGCGATACTGTCCGCCAAAACGATCTCGTAAGTATTTCCGATATGCGGCTTGCCGGATGTGTAAGCAATCGCTGTCGTCATATAATATTTTTTTCTACATTTTTCACACATATATTTTCCTCCCGAAATGCGCAGAAAGTCCCGTCCCCTAAACTGAGGACGAGACGCCTTCTTCATTTTATTTGTAATCTTTCATATACTTCGTACTCTATTGTAACTGTTCTGAACCCCCTCGCCTCTACATCGGTGGTACCGGTGTAGGTCTTGCGCTGTCCCAAACATCTTCCACGTCAAACAGATCCGTCAGTTTTTCAGGATAATAGTACATTCGATATCCATCCAGATTCCATCTTCCCATTCGGAACGCGTCATCCGTGATCTGCATAAATTTATTGCTTCCGTCCACATTACAGAAATAATTAAAACCGATACTCTTAAAGTATGCAAATTTTTCATTATCCATTGTATACGGGTGCCAATCCCCCAGATCGGAGCCAAAGGCAAAAATGATCACATCCGTTCCACCCAGGATCGGAGAGACATATGTCATCCATTTTTCAGCGTCGGTTTTCACCTTTTCCAGACTGGCAGTTCCCACATTCTGATGCCCCCATGTATGGCTTGCAAATTCCCATCCGGTAGCCTTCATGGCGTCCGCTACCTTTGTGGCCTCCGCCACTTCATTATTCCACGCTTCCTCATCAAAATCAGGATGCTCCTCAAACCACAGCTCCTGCACCCGATCCAGATTTTCTCTGGTCTTGTACGCAATATCGGTGCGGTACCCCAGAACTCCGTTGTATCCGGTGAGAGCCAGGATGCCTTTTGCCCCCCGATAAGAAAAATCGGGATGCTCCTGCACGAAAGAATCCAGCAGCGGAACCATATCATAATCACCCACGGAGATCGTTCCATCTGTTTCCAGATACTCGTTCTTGACCTCGCCGTTCTCGTCAATAATCAGCTTGGTCGCCATACCGTCTCCATCCATATAGTGATAGTAAGATACGTCATCCTGAGAGACTACCATCGCCTTCTTGCCCGGCGGAAGCATAATCGTCTGCTTTGTCATCACTTCATTTCCATCAGCGTCCGTCTCCATCTTCGCAAGATCATGAAGGCTCACCAGCACATAACCGCGCTCATACATAATCTCTATCATTTTGTTAAACTCATCTACCGTAGTCATAACCTGATTGTATCCGGCCTCATTTTCATCGCCGTCAAAGGCAAGGCTGGTATCATAAACCAAAGTATGGAAGAAAATGTGGTACGTCTCCGTCACATCCCACTCCACACAGGAATCTCTCTCTTTTTCATAGCGTTCGATACGCTCCACCTTGTTGTCCACCTGCATCGGGGCTTTATTCAAAATGTCAATCGCTGCGTCATAATTATACTGGGCAGCCATGATATCTGCTCTGTTAGCCAGCAGATCTGCCGCTTTTTCTTCGATCATATTACCTGCGGCATAAGAATACTTCACCAGATCATCATCCTTTATCGTTATACCGCTCTGCTGCTCCGTATGAGATTTTGTTCCTGCATTTTTCTGACCAATCTTTGACTCAATTACCGGTTTTAACAAATGCACGACTCCCAAAATAGCAAGAACTGCCACTATAATCAAAACAATGCAGGCTATTCTCCTGCGAATCATCCTGCGTCTTCTTCTATATCTGCTGCTTCTGCGTCTTCTACTGCTCATAATCCCTCGTACTTTCCAGAACCTGTTTTTCCTATCGTTCTCCATATGCGCCCATTCTATGCAGCCGCACCCTGTACACTTTTTCAAAATAAAGAAACTACTCCATGAAAAAGTATATAACAGAACCCCACGAAAATCAAGTTCTACAATTTATTTTTCATTTTATTCACTTTTCCTTAATAAATGCCTTTTAAAAGAACTTTTTATCTGTTCAGGTCTTTTTTTAAAAAGGTCTTGCATTTGAATTTGATTGTGGTATACTATTTGTATACCAATAGTATACATACCATTTGGTAACTGCTTTTTATGAGATTGTATTTACTTTTTGACTATTTCGGGTTTGGTACCGGAAATAGCTATTATATGTTCAAAGGGGATTTACTATGAATGAAAATGTATTGATTTCAAACATGGATTTTCTTGCTGCCACAGACGTAAAAGGATTAAATGAAAATGTGGAACATATCCGTATGTTCCAAAAATCCGCGGCAGTAAAAAAAGAGGAAGAGGACGTCATCTACAAAGTCAAAACCTGCTGCCGGGCCTGCATTGCCAACTGCGGTGTCATTGCTACCGTAAAAAACGGTCGCGTAGTCAAGCTGGAGGGTAATCCGGAGGATCGTATGAGCAAAGGCCGCATGTGTGCAAAAGGCTTATCCGGCATTCAGGCACTCTATCATCCGAACCGCAACAAATATCCGATGATGCGCGTCGGAAAGCGCGGAGAAAACAAATGGCGGCGTATTTCCTGGGATAAGGCTATTGACATCATCGCCCGCAAACTGGTGGAAACCAAACAAAAATACGGAGCTGAAACAGTTTTCTGTTCTACCGGTGGCGGCGGCAATCCGGAGATTTGGAGCATTGCCCGTTTCTGCAATATTTTCGGTACACCAAACTGGTTTGAACCGGGTTGTGCGCAGTGCTATCTGCCCCGTGTACTGGCTTACACTATGATGTATGGCGGTGTAGACCCGAGTATTGCAGATTCCAATTCACTGGAAATCTATGACACACAGGATACTCCGATTCAGACATTGGTTCTATGGGGGACAGCTCCTTCCTATTCCTGTCCTGCCAGCGGCGGCGGCGCTGTGGCTGATTTGAGGGCAAACGGAGTAAAAACCGTTGTCATCGATCCCCGGCTGACGCCGGATGCAGCAAAAGCAACCGTATGGCTTCCGGTTCGTCCGGGCACGGATGTGGCACTGATGCTCTCCTGGATCCGTTATATTATGGAACATAAACTGTATGATGCGGAATTTGTCATGAAATGGACGAATCTTCCTTATCTGGTAGACGTGGAATCCAAAATGCAGCTTCGTGCAGAAAAAAGCGATGATCCTGATATTCCTGACACCTTTATGGTCTGGGACACAAACACAAACAGCGCAAAACCTATGGCTTATCCCTGGGATGATGCCCTTGCTCCGGCTCTTACCGGCGCCTTTGAGACAGACGGACGGATCTGCAAGACCGGTTACCAGCTTCTCTGGGAGCAGGTGGAAAAATATACGTTGGAATATGCCGCAGAGATCTGCCAGCTTGATGCTGATAAAATTGAGGAAGCCATTCTGCTTTATGCAAAGAATACGCCCAGCGGTATCGCTCTCGGTGTAAGTACCGACCAGACCCCAAACTCCGTACAGGCGGCCATGTCCACCTCCATTCTGGATCTCCTTATGGGTAATGTGGAAAAACCGGGCGCACTTCTGCAGCGTTTTAAAACAAGCGGTGTGTTCGATATGCCAAACTACCCTGTACCTATCGCTGCCGATAAGCTGCCGGATGAACAGTTGAAAAAACGTCTTGGGGGAAATGAATTTAAGGGGCTTCACATCTGGTATGCAGGACATATCACCAGTATCTTCGATGCGGTTCTCACCGGAAAGCCTTACAAGCCGAGAGTCTGGATCGACCGCTCCGGCAACAAAATGGCCGCTGTCGCAGACAGCCAGAAAGTGAAAAGAGTTATCGACGAGCTGGATTTCATCGTACATATGTATATGTATCCAACCTCCTTCTCCGCCTATGCAGACATTCTGCTTCCTACGGAAGAATGGCTGGAAACCAACATGATCGTGGAAACCTGCAATACCCTCTGCGCAAGACAGCAGGTAACCCATCTTTGGGAGACAATGGACGAGACACTGATCTGGTCTAAAATCGCCAGGCGCTGCGCAGAGCTTGGCGACGAAGATTGTAAAAAAGCTTTTGATGCTGAATATATGGGAAAGGATCTTCCTTACTGGGATAAAGTGACCGATCTGTGGGATCATTTTCTGGGACGTATCGGTATGACCTTTGAGGATCTGAAAAAGCAGACCCCATACACTTACATGTCAAAAGAAGAGTGGAAGGACTATTATGTATATTTAAAAACAGACCCGAAAACAAACCTGCCCCAGGGATTTGCAACTCCATCCAAAAAATGTGAGCTGTATCTGGAAAGCATGATCACACTGGGCCGCACCGGACAGCCCTTTTCCAAATGCGAACTTCCGCCTGCTTCCAAAGATTATGAACCGCTTCCATACTATCTGGAACCGGTAGAAAGTCCGTTGGATGTGGAGGGACTGGCAAAAGAATACCCGCTGGTTATGACAAATGGCCGCATACCGTTTTTCCATCACAACACACTGCGCAATGTCCCATGGCTGCGTGAAATTTATCCGGTTCCGGAGCTTTGGATGTATCCGACGGATGCAGCAAAATACGGTCTTGAGGACGGGCAATGGGCATGGATCGAATCCCAGCGCGGCAAAATTCGCGCTGTCGTATCCGTAACAGAAGGGATCAAACCGGGTGTTGTATATATGGAGCGTTTCTGGAATCCGGAAACACTGCACACAAAAACCCACGGATGGCAGGAAATGAATGTAAATATGCTGACCCGCGCGGATGGCCCTTTCAACGACGTAGTAGGAACCTACACACTCCGCGGTTTTCTTGTAAAAGTATATCCGGCAAAAGAACCGCCGGAAGGCATCTGGAAAAATCCTCAGGATTTCACCTCATGGCTGGCAAGACCAAGTGATCCGACTCCTGAGCACGGAGATATGAACAAAAAGGAGGCAACCACAGTATGAAACAATATGCATTTGTGGTAGAATTAGATAGATGTATCGGCTGCAAGGGCTGTCAGGTGGCCTGTAAAATGGAAAATGGCACGGATCTCGGCTCCGACCGTACAAAAGTGCGTATGGTAGGACCCGTCGGAACTTATCCGAATTTACAGATGTACTTTTTGCCTACCATGTGTCAGCAATGCGAAAATCCGGTGTGTGTACGCGTCTGCCCCACCGGAGCTGTATATAAAAGTAAAGAGAATGGAATTGTTTCTATTGAGCAGAAAAAATGTATCGGATGCCATAGCTGCAACAAAGAATGTCCGTATCATGCAAACACATTCAGCGAAATGAAACGTGCCATGGATAAATGTACCATCTGCGCAGAGGCAAGAGAACGGGGCGAACAGCCTGCATGTGTACGCAACTGTTCCGGTCGTGCCCTTCATTTCGGCGATATCAATAATCCGGAGAGTGAGGTATCCAGACTGATTGCCGAAGCCGGTGAGGAGCATGTATTCCGCCTGAGAGACTTTGGGAACGGACCATCTACCAGATACATTTTAAAAAATGCCCAGTGGCAGGATATCCTTCCACCGGAAATTGACGAAGTATCCTTCGGAAAGGGAGGCAGCAGATATTATGACCACTAATAAAAAAGCTGAATTTAAGCAATTGATGTTAAACCGCCGCAATCTCTATCATCTGTTTGCGCGGTTCTTTCAAAAGGAAATCGATGAAGATTTCCTAAATATCCTCAAACAAATTGAGTTTCCGGTAGACCGGGAGGAAAACGCTCTGACTGAATTTCGGGATGCGCTGCACAGGTTGAATGAATATTTTGAATACGACGCCGGAGAAACGCTGGAAGATCTGGCTGCAGACTATGCCAAAACCTTCCTCGGTGCAGGTCAGGCGCAGGGGGACTCCGCATTCCCTTATGAGTCCGTATATACCAGTCCGAAACATATTATGATGCAGGATGCATGGAATCAGGTCTGTGAAATCTATGAGTCAAAGGGAATCACCCTTGCAGATCATGCTTCCGACCTGATGGAAGACCATATCACAATGGAAATGGAGTTTATGGCATACCTGTGTGATGAGACCAGCCAATACACGGAAACGCTTGCCGGTCTGGAAGAACAGAGGGAATTTTTGAATAAGCATCTGTTAAACTGGGCGCCGGAATTTTGTCTGGATATCAAATATCATGCTGACACCGAATTTTACCGTATGGTAGGCCAGTTGACGACAGGCTTTTTGCAGCTTGACAGTTTTATTCTGGATCGCATGATCAACGAGCGAAAATCCCGCTCCACCACATCCAGAAACTTTTTTATATCCCGTACCCGGATGAATGAGATTTTAAAAGAGCTTCAGAATGATTATCATATTTATGCACCGAAGCATATCCCGGATCGCGGACACTGGGAAACCGATGGTCTGGTCCGTTATCAGGAAATTGAAACCTTAGAAGAAATCGTATGCGACAGACAGTCCGACTTCTCTGCAAAGGAAGTCATTTATCCGATTTCCCAGACAATCTTTAAATTTGATGAAAACCACTGCGTAGAAACTATTACAAAGGATCCAAAGGGTATCATTATTTTTGCACGCCCCTGCGATATCAATGGTTTCAAACGTCTGGATAACATGTTTCTTGCAAACGGGGGCATGAGTGATGTGTACTATAAACAGATGCGTGATAAGGTAAAGTTCTTTATGATGGAATGTCCTGAAAGCTGGGACAACTGCTTCTGTGTCTCCATGGGCACCAATAAATGCGAAAATTACAGCATTGCATGGCGGCTTCATGAAAAAAATATTTACTTGAAGGTAAAGGATGCCGAGTTTATCGACTACTTTGAGCGTGATACAGAATGCTTCTATACGCCTTCCTACATAAAGGAAAACCAGCGTAAGGTAAAGATTCCCGAGATCAAAGATTCTTCTATGCTGCGTGATATTTTTAACCTGGAATTTTGGAAAAATTATAATGAGGACTGCATCTCCTGCGGTGGATGTAATACCGTATGCCCGACTTGCAGCTGCTTTGATACGGTAGATTATCTGAATCAGGAAAACAGCCGCAAAGGTGAACGCCGTCGGATCTGGTCCTCCTGTATGCTGCAGGATTTCTCAAAAACCGCAGGCGGAAATATCGCCCGCAAAATGCCGGAACAGATGATGCGCTTTAAAACAATGCACAAGGTATATGATTATAATTCACGTTTCGGCGGCAATGAACATATGTGTGTAGGCTGCGGACGCTGCATGCAGCGATGTACACAGGATATTTCCTTTATCGACACGATCAACCGGCTCAGCGAAGAAGTCGACCGGCTGACCGCTGAAAAAGAAGAACAGAAAGGCTGATACTATGGAAAATAATGTTTTGGTCCCAAAACCACATAAAATTTTAAGTATGTTAACGCATACCGCAACAGAGTGCACCTTTCGTGTACGCTGTGACAACGAGCCGAATTATGGTCAGTTTTTCATGCTCTCTCTGCCAAAGGTAGGCGAGGCGCCGATTTCCGCCAGCGGAAAAGGACCCGGCTATGTAGAATTTACCATCCGAAACGTCGGACTTCTGACACAGGCAATTTTTGATCTGGAGCCCGGAAAATCTATCTTTCTGCGGGGGCCCTACGGAAATCATTTTCCGGTAAAACAATTTGAAAACAAAGACCTGCTGATCATCTGCGGCGGTACCGGTATGGCTCCTGTTATGACTATGATCAATCATTTTTATGATCATCCGGAAGTATGCAAATCTGTAAATATCATATCGGGATTTAAAAATGCGGAAGCAGTATTGTTCCGTGATGAAATCCAGAAATTTAAAAGTCGTTTCAATATGATCGCTACGCTGGATAATGATGAAAAAGAAGGGTTTGAAACAGGCATGGTAACTGCTCATATCAGCAAAATTCCGATCAAATCCTTTGATGACTACAATATCGTTATCGTAGGACCTCCGGTGATGATGCACTTTGCTGCACTGGAATGCGTGAAAAATGGTGCGGAGGAATCCAAAATATGGGTTTCTTTTGAACGCAAGATGTGCTGCGGTGTGGGAAAATGCGGTCATTGCAAAATCAATGATACCTATGTATGTCTGGACGGTCCTGTATTCAACTATCAGGACGCAAAAGACCGATTAATGGACTAGAAAAAACAGGGCGGAACACACATGAAAATTCCGCCCTGTCTGCTATTATATTCTTACTTGTTACAAAATATCAGCCGATTACTCAGCATCAACTTCCTGTGCATCCGCTGCTTCTTCGCTGTCAACAACCTCGCCTGTCACTGCTTCTGCTGTTTCTTTGGCAGCCTCATCGACAACCTCTTTTGCATCCTCAAACACATCTTCCTTCACAGGTTCCGGTGTTTCCTTTGGCTCTGCCGCTTCTTCCGGCTCTACTACAGGAATCTCAATCTCACATTTTGCTCCGCAGCATGGGCAGAAATTTGCAAACGTATCAATGGTTCCACCGCAGTTTGAACAGCGTTTGATACCACGAAACTCATCCTGCTGCTTTTTCAGCTTCTGAATCTTTGCAAATGCCTCTGTAACATCAGCCATCTGTGTATATGCCGGAGCATCATCATTTTTATGATCTTTGTAATATGCGCGACCAATCTCCGCATACTTTTTCTCGATCAGGCTCTGCATGTTCTTAATCTCTACTGCAACCTTTGCCTGATCCTTCCACTCACGCGCCTTGTTCATACCCTCTTTGCTGACCGATGAAAGCGTACCTCTGATATCATCAAACAATGCCATAGTAATATCCTCCTTTATTTTCCCACACTAACATTATGTTTCTTTGATTATAAACCTTCCGTTATGGAATGAAAAGAAAAAAAATATTATATTTTTATAAACACAAACAGTATCATTTCGATTCGCACACCATCCGCATTATGCACTTCTGAGGAAAATATACACCATATACGCCGCATACATGGCGAGCATCAGTACACCGATCGATCTCGTCACCATTTTTTTGCGGGCGGCCAACACCAGAACAACCAGACTGACGATTGCCAGGATCACCAGATCGATCAGATTTTCTCTCAGCATACTGATAGGACTGATGGACGCCGCGATGCCAAGCACAAACAGCACATTGAAAATATTTGAACCGATGACATTTCCAAGCGCCATATCAATCTGCTTTTTCCTCGCCGCCACAATAGAAGTGACCAGCTCCGGCAGCGATGTACCAAATGCAACGATGGTCAGACCGATGACCGTCTGACTGACCCCAAAGGTCTGCGCGATATTCGTAGCCGCATCCACTACCAGATCACTGCCGATCACAATAGCGGCAATTCCGCCCACAATAAACACCAGACATTTCCACATGGGCAGTGATTTGACTTCCTCCTGCTCTCCGTCATCTCCGGAGCTTTTTTTTGCCATCCGAACCATGTAGAGCAAAAACAGCACGAAGATAATCAACAGGATAATACCGTCTCCTCGCCCCAATACCATTCCGATTCCCCCCAGCACCAGAAGCAGCACGCCTACCAGAATGGAAAACGGATATTCGATCTTCAACGTGGAAGCCTTCACCGCAACCGGCGTGATCACAGCACACAGACCAATTACAATAAGAAGGTTAAAAATATTGGAGCCAACCACATTGCTGACCGCCAGTGTATTGCTGTTTTTTAAAGACGCCGCAACACTGACCGCACATTCCGGTGCGCTGGTCCCCATTGCCACAATGGTCATACCGATCACCAGGGAGGGCACATGAAAACGTTTTGCAATGCCTGCGCTTCCGTCCACGAAAAAGTCTGCTCCCTTGATCAGCAAAATAAATCCAATTACTAACAGAATGATAGATAATACCATACATATGCCTCTCTTTCTTCCCACAGAACCTATAATCCAATCAGATGCTCGATCAAAATTTTTACTCCGATAATGATCAGGATCACACTTCCGGCAATTTCCGCTTTTTTCTTAAACCTTGCGCCAAAGAAATTTCCAATTACCACACCCAGAATCGCCCAGCCAAAGGTCGTACATCCGATAATCGTAATTGCAGACAGGATTTTTACCTGAAGAAACGCAAACGTGATACCTACTGCAAGCGCATCAATGCTGGTTGCGATGGCAAGCAGAAACAGCTCTTTGATGTCCACTCTGACTTCCTCGGTTTGAATTTCCTCCGCTTTCAACGCCTCAACCACCATCTTGCCGCCCAGAAACGCCAGCAATCCAAAGGCGATCCAGTGATCAAACGCTGTAATATAAGATTCAAACTGTTTGCCAAGCGCCCAGCCGATGAAGGGCATCAACGCCTGAAAGCCGCCGAAAAAACAGGCGATGAGAAAACAATACAATTTGTTTATCTTCTGCATGTTCAGTCCTTTGCAGATGGATACCGCAAATGCATCCATGGAAAGACCAATTCCGATAAGAAATAACTCTAAAAATCCCATATTTTGTTCCTACCTGTATCATATAAAAAGACCCATGTATGCCATCCGGCATACATGAGTCTCATTCTTTCAGATTTGCCAGGCCTTTACGATATGCTGTGACACCGTCATCCAACACATATCTGACCGAGTTTGTTGACAAACCACGCTTGCGCGCGAACTACTCCCTCAAGAAGCTTTTTCTACTATAGACAAAATGAGAACCTTTGTCAATCCTGTTTTTTTATTTTTTTTAATCATTCCGCTTCCTGATCCTCCTCTGTCTGAGTCAAATCCCATTCACAGAAAAATACCTCATTTTCGCCTCCCCAGTTTCCGTCATTCCAGCAATACTCCGGGCTATTAAAGTAAAACATTCCATAGTTCTCATTCGTATCTCCGTTTGGCTCCCCTTCCGCCCAATTTGTATAATCACTGGCTTCTTCCGAATACGCCCATTTCCACTTTCCTTCCAGATCCTGATCGCTGTATCCGAAATATGCGCTGTCATGTTCGCGTTTATGCATATAGTCATAGAGCACAGTGTTTTCATCCCCGTCATTGATTACGCACATATAACCGCCCAGCTTTTCACACATTTCCACAGCGTCGTCGTAGGTTTCTGCTCCATCCAGCAGCGCATAATAATGTCCGTTATAGGCCATAGATCCGATCGGAATATTCAGCAGCCTCTGATCCACTTTTCCGGCATCCAGTGATTCCCACTCGCATACATAATAATTCGTGTAATCTATCGGCAGCGCTCTCCACTGATAATTATCGGACTGGCACATCGCACCATAAAGACAGTCTTCATCGTCGCCAAGTGAGGGTTCACCTTCCGTCCAATCCACGTAGGACAGCTCTTCATAACCATACCAATACCAATTCAATTCATGCTCCGAATTAGAGGTATAGATCAATCCCAAAAATGCAACGTCCACATCCTGATTTTTCAGATAGCTTATCACTGCAATATCCTCCTCCTCGGATGAGATTGTTGCCAGATGTCCTCCCAGTTTCTTACACTGGTCATATGCATCCTTCCAGGACTGTGCATCATCGTAAATTGCATAATAATGATCGCCGAACTTTATTGCATTGGTCGGTATAACAGTCTCAGCAAGTTCTTCTTTCAGCGTCACGATACTGCCGATCTCCGCTGCGGATGCCTTAGCCGCACTGCTAAGCTGAGTAACGCTCATAATGCTCGCAATTACTGTTAAGGCTATCATCCACCCAAGAGCAGTTTTTCCTCCCTGGGCTACCAATGCCGAAACGCGGGAGGTTTTTGTATTCTTCAGAACCTGAATTTCTTTCACTACGGAGCGATAATCATGCATTGTCAATTCCAGTGTATCCTTTTTACCGGAAACGTACTGTCCCATATCATCCATAACCGCTTTCAACTTATCGGGAATAGTTTTTCCAAATGCATGCTCCAGCTTATTCTTCTTATTTACCGCTCTTCCCGGGCCTTTTGCTCTGGCAATATTGCGGATTGTCTTACAGAGATTTACGATCAATATAATCGCACACATCAGAATGAGCGCCGATATAATCAGGATCACACTGTATCCAACCGGATGGCTCACCGACGGAATGCCCGCAAACACTTTCCATATTGCAAAATGATTTTCTTTTAATACATTCCAGAAACTCAACAGTCCGGAACCGGCAAAACGAAGCGTAAGCCAATTACGAATTGTCAGCATGATGATGACAGCTACTATGATAAATGCTATCGCTTTTCCTTTTTTTCCGCCATTTTGCTTAGAAGAAACAGAAATGGCAGAAACTTCATTATGGTATCCCTCCACCCGTTTCACCATAGCGCTGTATTTCGCTTTCATCGCTTTTAATCCGTTGTTATAATCCGTTCCTCCATATTGACGGGCAAATTCCAGAGCTACCGGTGTTCCGCCTGCCACGATAAAATAAGCGCCGAAGGATGTACTTTTTATATCGGCATCCTTGCCTTTGTCAAAGACAAAAGATTCCTCAAAAGGATTGTTCTGAAATTTATGTACCAGACTGTCATATTGGCTGATCAGCTCCGCCTCATTTCTCTGTGGATTGTTCATCAGCTTTCGCATGTCTTTAAGCTCACTTTCAAACCCACGCATTTGATATCTATTGCTGTTGTTCAAAAACCAGCGAATGTGATCCAATTTTCTGACAGCGGTATTTAAATCATCATTTTTCTTTGCCGCATACGGAATCTCGCCGCCTTTACTATAATCCGGTCTGATATTTACCCTGATTCCTACTGCTCTGCCAAGATTCTCCAGCAGATCGATTGCCACATCATTTGAAAGCCCTTTTGCCTGCAGACTCTTAAGCATCTCCGATGCCTTTCCTTTTTCCAGCCCGGCAGCGGATGCAAAATACTGAGGCACGCCTGCGTCAAACGCTTTTATAAGATAAGACGCCTCTTCTTTCATCTTCGGTGCAATATCAAGAAAAGCTCCGATCATGCGGTACTTGTCATTTAATATAGATTTTCCAAAAATTCTGACAACCTCACAGTATGCCTGATCCGCATCCTGCATATTGTCAATTCTCATATAATCTGACATGTTAGTATCCTCCTCCTGAAACGTCCAACGAATCCGAAACGGTTACTTCGGAAGAATGCCCGCACCAATGGCAGATACTGATTTTCTCCCCATGATAGCAACTAATCTTTTTACAGGAACCGCACACGATAAACCTGTCTTTCTCACAATAAGGGCAGCCCGGGTAATCTTCTGCAGCATAAAAACTGCCTGTGATCTTCACATTGTCAAATCCTTCTTCCGCTGCCGCTCCCTCTTTGATTGGAAATGCCCAGGTACGAATCCAGTCATTCTCTACCCGCTGTACCCGCATACCGAACAATTCTTTATTATAACATTTGCCAAGAATAACATTTGCCTCCAGCTTCATTCGTTTGTCTCCTTTGTATCCTCAGAATCCTTCGCAAAGATATCTGCCTGCTCTTCCAGCCTCTGATTGATCATCTCTCCCATATTTTGGGCGCCGGCTTCTATTTTTTCAACCACATACGCTGTGCTCTCCAACACCTTCTGCTTTACAGCGCTCAGACCGTCTGCCCACACCAAAGATGTGTCCTGCTCCTTCTGCAATTGCCGCTGCGCACGCTCCAGCTCAGCCTGCTGTCTTTGAAGCTGAAGCTCCTTCTCCAGTAATTCCCGTTCCCGCCTGCTTTGCTCCTGCTGGACTTTCATAAGATTTTCCAACTCTCTCTCCCGCTGGGTGGAATTCTTTTGTATTTCCTGATCTCTTACCGGATATCCGGGTTTAAAAAATGGCATAACATCCACTACCGATTTGCGCCGCATTTCCGCTTGATGTCTGCGCTCTTCTGCACGTCGGCGCGCCTCCTCCTGACATCGTGCCGCTTCTGCACGTCGACGCTCTTCCTCCTGACGCCTGCGCTCCTCTTCCGCACGCCGGCGTTCCTCCGCCTGACGGGCAAGTTCCATCTGACGCTTCACTTCGGCGATACGCTTCTCCTCGGCTTCTCTGCGTGCCTGCTCCTGCTTCTTTTTCTCTTCAATCAACTGCAAAAGCATAGGCTTCTTTTCATTTAAACTTTCCGGAGCAAATATCGTAGCTACCGATATATCATCTCCGCTTCCTTTTTGTGTAAAATTCTGAAGATTTTTCTCCAGACTGACTTTAAATTGCTCCGTATTCATCATATAACTCAACCGGAGATGATAATCTTTCAGACTCTCTTCGCTTCCAAAGGACTTGCACAGACCGTCACTGGAAACCGTCATGGAAAGCGGCTGCTTTTCCTCATAATAATGCTGAAACTTATCCTTGCACTGTTTGTCACAGACAGAGGATGTCATATTTGCCACACTATATGGATCTTCAATAGGAATCGTTACCGCTCCATCCTCAGAAACGACAGCAAACGTCCCATCCCCAACCAGCATTCCGTAATGGTACCCCTCTGCCATGACAGCAATCAGCACCGTACATCCATAATAGGAATGCCAGTCTATATTTTTATTGTCTTTGATCTTATCCAATATCTCCCGCTCAGTATTTGTCAGTTCATGATCGTCTTTATGGATTTCTATCTTCTCATTCCATTTCGTGATGAAATAACGTTCCATCTGATTCAAAATGTAATCAGCATTTTTTCCGATGGCTGTGGTAAAGCTTTCGTAGTCTTCCATATAAGCACACACTGTCTCAATTGCCGCATCCACCGCATATTTCGATCCAACATCACTTCGAATATATTTTGAACCGCCATGACCGTCCGATATCA
This sequence comes from uncultured Lachnospiraceae bacterium, assembly GCA_964428795.1. GTDB lineage: Bacteria > Bacillota > Clostridia > Lachnospirales > Lachnospiraceae > CAYRZL01. The sequence continues at coordinate 22,402 of CAYRZL010000006.1, forward strand.
CTGCCACAGCAAAATGCTCCCTCTCGCAGACTCCGGCAGCATCCTGACAGATTTTATTGGCTTTTATGTGATCGGCTCCATGCACAACGCACTGTATTCCCTGAAACATATATCATTCTCCTATTTTTCTTCTACCATCCGCTGTCAAAATCCACATCCGATATATCAGACGCCATAATGTCGCTCTTAATCTCACGAAGAACATCCCGCATCATATCCTGCTTTGTTCCTTCCACATCCTGTTCTGACAGTTCACCAAAAGATTCTTCTACCGGGATGGAGCTGCTGCCGATCTGAGAAGAGGTCACAGAAATTGCCCGTACAAGCTGATACAGCATTTTTGTATTTTTTGCCTCCACAACAAATTCCGGATCTCCGGTAAATTCTTCCAGGATCCTTTTATCTACGCCGGTTCCCAATGCAAGGGCAATCTTGATCCCCGCCTGAAACCATTTATTTTTTTGCAGAATTTGAAGCCCCCGCTTATAATTATCCGTAGGATATCCGTCCGTGATCAGAAATGTAACAGGTGCAAAGGAAAGAGAAGGCGAGTTCAAAAACTGTTTTCTCGACATCTTCTCATTCAGTTCTTCCAGCGCCATTCCCAGATCCGTAACACCATCAGCCCTCAGATCATGCCAATTCTGATATTCCTCCAACAGCATCGGTTCCGGTGTAACCCAGTTCCAACCGGAGCCAAACTCCAGCACCGCCACCCGGATATCCGTATTGCTGCCTCCGATATTGATCAGATCCGGAAGTACCTCCCGCATGGCGCGGTTCATAGTATCAATACGTTCTCCCCGCATACTGGAAGAAACATCGATCAGAAAAAATAAAACCATATTTTTTTTCACCGGAGAGACGCCGCCTAAAGGATCATCCTCTGCGCATTCAGCCTCCTCCGTAAACATATCCATATCAACATCCTCAAATGTCCATTCCGCACCGTCAGCCATTTCTCTCAGTCCTTCCCGATTACTTAACCATGTTTAAAATCGCATTTTCCACCACATCAATTGCCCCGCTTCCGGAAGCATAGATCACATTTTTCGCATTTCCGGCAAATGCTTCCAGCAATTCATCGTTCCTGATCTCAGAAAAATTCACCGCCATTCTTTTTCCGGTTTGAAACGCAGGTATGGCAAAAAGAGCGCTTAATCCCTTTTTATATTCATCAGATGAAAGACCATCTGAAAACAGGATAAAGTAGTCCGCAGAACCTTTTTTCCCGCTCTCCTGCCAGTCGCTCCTTTTCAACCTGACAGCCAGTTGAGAAAACATCTCTCCCAGATTTGAGAAGGATCCCGAACGCGTACGCTCCCAGGAACCAAACCGGGCAGCCGGCGTCGGCTCCTGCGTTTTCCATTCCACCTGTTCATCCACTTCTGCCGCCGCAATCCGAATAGAGTGTTCATCCATCTCAGACAACAATTCTTCCATAACAGAATTTATCGTCCCGATGGTGGTTCCATCCATACTTCCGGACCGATCGATCAGAAATATCACTCTTTTTATTATGTCAGGTTCATCACCGGCAATGTCATCATACATACTTTCATCCCATCCATCGCCATCCATATTCATCATATCAACCATTATTCGTCTCCGTTCCCTGCTGTTTTATACTCCATATATCTGCATTCGGCAGTGTGATGGACAACCCTGTCCAGATCGGCGCTCCCTGATTTTTCGTTATTTCGCGCCGGGTCTGATCCGGAAAAGTAACCGTCCACACGTCATCCGTCATATTTTTTACACCAAAAACGCCTTTTCGCTGCTTATTTTCCACAACCACTGCCACTGTTTCCATATCATCCGGTTTATCGGGTTCCAGTTGATAGCGGTATATTTTCGTTCCATTGCTGATATATATATGTCGTTCTTTGCACACCAGAGCATAATATATTTTCCCGCATCTCGGGCAGGAATAGTTACCGTTTGCCGCCTTTTTATACGTATTGATAAATCCGCTGTACCCACAGTCACAGGGCAGCGCCGACCGCATTTCATTTAAAACATTTTTCCACTGTCCCGGGGACAGCCGGCGATCTTCCTCCTCTTTTCCATACAGAAAAACTTCTGTAAATGCATTCTGAAGCGCCTGCGGATAATAGTCCCAATACCGAAGCAGGTGTCCCTGTATTCCATAAATCGGCCGGTTTTTACAGGTAAATTCCTCCATATTGAAAATTCCGCTCTTCGCATACCAACGGTACTCGTCTTCAGGCTTTAAAAAAATCTGTGAAAAACTGATTGCCCCGCTAAGCGGATGTCCTCCATGATAAAAAAGGTCAAACAGCAGCATGGCAAGCGTCCAGTTTTGCGCCTGCGCAGTCATCACTGTTATTTTTCCCAGAACAAGCTCCGGGGCGCTATAATAGCCGATCCGCTGTTCCTCCGACAGTTCCAGTCCTTTTCCAATAACTTTTTTATCTTCCTGAAAAGTCAGCGCCCCGGTCTTTGAATCAAACAAGAACGCATCCCTGTTCACATCCGCATAGGCGACATGCTGCTGCTCCCATTGCTCATATAACTCCACCAGTTCTCTGGCAGCACGAATCATAGCTTCCATGGTAGCAAACCGAACCGTATAATTTTTCTCCGATCCCGGAACTTCTATCTGTCTTTCCGTGGCATAGTCACTCAACGTCCAAATCGTATTCATACTCAAAGTCCCTTCTCTTACCACAATACCCTGGCTTTTACATCATCTCCGAAATCAATTTTTAAGCCCTTCCAGATCGGCGCTCCGGCGCCCGGTTTGATCTCCCGCAGCTCCCCATTCGGAAATTCTGCTTTCCAGGTTTTCTTTGAGAGGTTCTTAATGCCAAACAGACCCTTTTTATTTTTATTCTCGATCACTTCTCCGGTCACCGTCTCATAATCCTCCGCTTTTTCCGTATAGCAGCGGTACAGCTTTAATCCCGGATAGAGAGGGGTGACCATATCTTTGATCTGTAATGTATAAATGTTCGTTCCGCAGGTCTTACATTTGCACACATAATGCTCTACATGATGGAACAATGTGGAATATGTTACTTTCCCGCATCCCGGACAATGAATAATATCAGAGCGCAGACGTATCAAAATCTCCTGCCATCTCTTCTCAATAATACGTTTCCCCGGATCACTCATTCCCTCTGTGAACGCTTTTGTAAAAACGTCCCGCAGATAGGATGGGAACATGGGCCATAATTTAATCGCATTGTCATGAACGCCCCGAACAGGACGGTTTGTATTATTTGCCGGATCATAGATAAATACCGGCTCTTTTCCATAATGCTGCAGCTCTTTTGCTTCCGTCAGTACGACGCTCTGGAGAACCTTCTTTCCTTCCAACGGATCCGCGCGGAAAAACAGGCGGAACAAAACGACTGCCAGAGAGTGTCTGTCCGTCAGCACATCCGGCTTTGCCACACCCCGGACGATTTCCGGCGCCATATATCCGGGAAATCCGCCGATACCAAAGTTTTCCCCATCCGGTGCTACATTATCACAGTCGCAGACCACCACATCTCCGTTTTTGGTATTGATAAAAAATCCGCCTCCGTTTAAATCCTGATAGCTCTTTCCCACACGATGCAGGGAGCGGAATGCTTTTACAATGTTGATCGCCGCAGTCACCTGCGCGTCGAGAGAATCAAATTTATGTATCACTTTAATGGCATTCTGTCCCTTAACGGCAGGCTTCTTCCAGTGATAACCCATATACAGATCGTCAAATTCCGTATATCCAGCCGGCGCTATGTCCATCAGATAGCCAAAGGTTTTTGTCTTTCCTTTCACCATATAATACTTTGACACATATCTGGGCCAGAGAAATTTTTTGCTTCCCTCCGGCGCTCCATCCTTCACATTCTGAATCAGATTGCTCCGAAACTCCTCCGGATGTTTCAATTTGTCGAAAAAATACCATTTCAGGGCATACTCATTTCCCTGATACTTTACCAAATATACGACACCCTGTCCGCCGGATCCAAGCTCTTTTCCTACAATCGCCTCTCCGCCTGCTTCCATAGGGATCCGTTCTCCGGATCTTAATTTATATTTTTCCTCGTTCATCTCTGTCTCCTTACCCGGTTTTTTTACCACCCTGCATCAAAATCCATATCATTTGCATCCGCAATTTCGCTTCCCATCAGGTCAACCACTGCATCTTTCAACTGCTCCTGCTTGGATCCTGCCACATCCTCAGCAGTCAGCTCACGCCCGTCATCGGTAAGAGACATGCTCTTACTACCGATCTGGGAAGATGTAACTGCCAAAAACTGGATCAGTCGTTTTAATTCCGCCGCACCATGAGCCTGAATAGCAAGCTCCGGATCTCCGGTAAACTCCCGCAGCACGTCCATGTTCGGAGAGGATCCGATTCCAACAGCAATCTTTAATCCATACTTATACCAGCTGTTTTTTTTCAGTAATGCCAGTCCTTTCTTCCAGTCGTCGTTTGGTGCGCCATCCGACATAAGAAAAATAACCGGAGCGAAAGAAAGAGACGGTTTGTTCATAAAAGCAGAACGTGAAAGCTTGCGGTTCAGCTCCTCAAACGCGGCGCCCATTGCAGTCATTCCCGTAGCAGACTGACGGGGCCATACCTGATACTCCTCCACACGCATCGGTTCCGGTGTAATCCAGGAAATATTGGAATCATACCGCATTGCCGCAATGCTGATATCCGTCTCCGTACCTCCAAGCCCGATAAGCTCCGGCAGTAATTCTTCCATGGTCGCATTGACCGTACCGATTTTTGTGCCGCTCATACTGCCTGACGTGTCGATCAAAAAGAAAATCGTCATACTCTTCTTTGAAGGTTCCATCCCCTCAAGAAAATCTTCTTCCTCAACTGCCGCTCCGCCTTCTACCTCATCACTGCCCCAGTCATCCAGGTCAATATCGTCAAATCCATCCATTTCAAAATCCATTACATCTGCCATGTGCGTTCTCCTTTGCTGTTTTTTATTTACTTTTCCTGTTTTTATATGATCATGCTCTCGGAACATGATAATTACAAATTTTACCTATACAAGTTTAAAATCATATATACAAAGCTTCTGATTATATCGCCACCGATACCCTGACATCACATATTGGGATATCAGTCTCTGTATGTGCTCCGGTGGTTTTAAAGCCAACTCTCCTACTGTCTGAAAATAAATCCGCCGGATCTTTTTCTTTACGCAATACTGCAAGTATTTCTTTAACATATCCTCTTTTCCAAACACAACCTTTTTTGCCGCAAAAAAGCTGTATTTTTCAACAGAACAGTCTGCATATGGATTTTCATATTGCGTATATTTTTCCATATTGGCATCATCTCTTAAAAAATAGTCATAAGCAACCCACATTTTATTTTCCTGGCTTGCCCCCATATCCATGGTTATATCCATATAATGCCAATCATCGTTCACATTCACAATGTTCCATGCATGATTATTCTGGGAGCTCTCTCCAGTGTAATCCGTTAGTCTTGGACATCCGGCATCAATCACTCTTCCTTCTACCACACCGGATATGATGCCCGCCTGATCTAACAGCCATTTTGCTGCCAGGGAAATTCCCATACACACAGCTCTTTTATTGATAAATACACCGCAAATCGTACTTACATCCCCGGATGCATCCTGCATTGCCAGATTTTCCCGTGCATACCCGGTATTTTTCAAAATGAAATCATGCACATACCGGATAATATCCCGATTATTTAACTGTCTCTTTTTTATCTCATTCAGGAAACGACTGCTTATTGTGTCCAGCCTCTGACGGATTGCTCTGACTTCCATATGATTTTTCGTATATGTCATTCTGACAGTGACGCTCCCCATCCCGGAGAGGAACTCCATTTTTGTATTATCCACAAAAAAAATCTCCGGGCAGTCTTTCATCACACACAACAGAATTTTCTTTACCGTCCGCAGCGTCCCCAGCACTCGGATCTGCGGCTGCTGTTTCTGCAGTTGATCATATATACTGTCAAATATCTTTTTTTCCGTCAAATTCAGAAAAGAATAATAAAAACGTACATTTGTAAGTTCCATCTGTTTATACCAACATTGTATGCGCCAATTCGTTTGTTGCCTTTGTGTATATATATACTTCCCGCTCCTGCATACGCAGAATTTCCTCTGGTTTTACAATATACTCACGTTTCATGCTGATGCTCATACCCTGGTTGCTGGATGTGGACGCAAACAACTGCATAGGTGAATGGCTCTTCCCCTTTGAATAAGAATAACTCGCCTCTTCTTTATCATAAGAGCCAATCCCCTCAGCCCATTTTGTAGCAGACACATTGGAGCTATGAGAAAAAATAATGTTTTTCATGCTCTTTCCAATCAAAAGATTGAACAATCTGTCATCTGCATTGCAGGATGCATATACATCTCTGCTGACCATAGCAATTTTACATTTACTGGAGCTTTGTTCTAACATGTGCTGTAAATATTCATTATTTGAAATATCCAGCCCTGACAATACGCAGACCATCTGATTTCCCTGCTGCTGGGCAACACGAAGCTCAGAGAGCAGCAAATTTAAAAGCATCTGATTTCCGGAAGATCCCACATCAATCATCAGTGCGCCATTATTTTTTAATGTACTTAATATATTTATGGGTTTTTCGTTATTTCCCTTTTGATAACGCCACAGAATCGGATCTATCTGCATCTCCAAATCATAAAAATAATTTTCTATTTTAAAATATTCATTTTGACCTGCCATCAGACGCATCTTAATTTCTTGTCCCTGTACCGAAGATAAGGTTCCTTTCATTACAGCTTCATCCACTTTCAGAAGCATCTGCCCGTGCGGACAGGTAGAAAGCATCTGATAGGTTGGAACCGCTTTTCTGCTTTGTAAAAATCGACACATACCCTCAATATAGCTTCTGACATTTGCCTTGATTTCTAAATCCTTTGGAGCAGATTCCGCAATCATCTGTCCGATGGTTCTGCTGTTTTTTCCCACAAAAGGCTCGTATTTCCGGTTCGTGGAATTGATCATACCCAGCAGTCCCGTGGGACCCAGCACCGTCATCATATACTGTTCTAAAACCCGATTCCCGTTGTGAAGAATAATGACCGGTGTCCGTCGATACAGCGCCAGTTCCGTATATGCCTCAATGGTTTCCGCCCGAAGCTTATCACTCCCCCCTGAAACCACCATATAATCCGCGACTTCCTCCGGCGGGAAAAATCCACCTAATTCCGATGGTTTATACTCTGTAACACCTCTGCGCTTCATATTACGGTGCTCCGGTGTGTTTTTTGTCACACGACGAAGAAAGCCGCCGGCTCCACGAGCCATCAGCTTTGTAGACTCTGCTACGCCTTTTCCCATCATCAACATCAAAGATGTATAATCACCCATAACTGCACCTGCTATATCCTATTCCATCATTATTCTAAACATTTACGATCTATACATATCAAACCGAAAAATGAACGGTTGAGAAAATGCAAGACATACTACCGATTCTCCCACTCTCAGCTTTGCCATATCCCAGTCTTCTACCACCTGTCCCTGTCTTTTTTCCTCTATGTACTGTGCACCTGAGGACACATATCTCTCTAACAACATATTTTTCCCGAACAAACTTGTTATGTAGTCTCTGGAAGTCACATCATTTGTTTTAAACGCAAAAATATTTGAAAATCCCGCCGCAATATTCTTTCCGCGGGCTTCCTCATATATCTCGTATAACTGCTCGATACTCTGAAGTCCGGCAAAAATCTTTACCCCAAGACTCCTTCCAAAATTGACTCCATCATCAATATGCTGAAGATTTGGCAATAGTTTAAACTCATCGCAAAACAGATAAACATTACCCTGATTTCCCTGTCTCCCCAGCGCCTCTTTCAGTGCCAGGTCAAACAAGATACGATACACGGGTGTCAACACGCTTCCAATAGAAAGATCATACTCGATATAAAGCACTTTCTTCCCTTTTGTCCGGACAAAATTGCGCATGGAAAAACCGCCCTTGTCCGCAAACACACCGATCAGTACATCCCGCAGCACGCTGAACATTTCAGACATTACTCCCTGCGTCTGCCCATTATTACCGTCAATATAAGTAGCCACGCTGCTCATATCCGGATATGTATTCAAAATGCCCCGGAGCATGGTGGAATCACTACTGTCGATCAGACTGCGAAAGGACGAATTATACAGATCCTGCAACAGACTTTTATCCTTTTTAGCTTCCCGAAGCATACAGATCAATATTGCATTCAACAACTCTCTGGCTGCATTCGGGAAAAAAACATCCTTCGATTTTTCTGTTTTTTCCGCAAACAGGGATCTGCATATTTCACTGCAATTCAGTATAAAATCCCGCTCATCCCATCCGTCAGCTACGATTTCTTTAAAAATATTCCATTTCAGAGATTTGTCCCGATATTGGCGTGAATTGCCGATTACATACTGTCCCGGACGATAGAATTTTGAGTAGAAATCTCCCTTACTGTCAAAAATGACCATCACATCATTGTCGGTCATTTTTCTCTGTAACTGTTCTACAAAATGATAAAACAACGTCGTCTTCCCGCATCCGGTTCCTCCCAGAAGCAATGTGTGCTTGCTAAGCATTCCTTCATCCATACAAAAGGATTCATGCTTTCCCTTAAACTCCCCCTGTAATCTCACAACGGGCCGGGATACCTGCGGCGGAAGCGGATTCAGAGAAACCACGCTGCCTTCCAATGGTTGTTTTGAAACATTCATCCTCTAACGCTCTCTTTCTCCCCTTACACGCTGTTTCGCTTCATCTTCCTCATTGTTATTATTGTTGTTATTTTTTTTCTTATTTTCCGCTTCTTTTTTCTTTTTTTCCTCTTCCTCTTTTTTCTTTCGCGCTTCGTTCTCTTTTTTATTTTTTTCCTGTTCTTCCTTGGATACTTTAATGCGGTTTTCAAATTCTTCTTTCCGCTTCTTCTCCTCCGCCTCGCGCTTTGCCTGCTTTTCCTCCTGCGCCTTTCTTTCTGCCTCTTCCTGTTCCTTTTTCTTTTTATTTCCAAAATCAAGCCAGCCCATATGACACCTCTTTGCGTTTGTATTCGTTCACATATAAAAGTTCGTTTTTATAATACCCTAACTGTAGCCCTTGCGTCAAGTTTTTAAGCGGTAATTTATCGATGATAACTTCCTCTGAGGTTGTGGCAATCGTCTGAATACCGACAGACACCGCGGCGCAAATGGAATCCGCGATTATCCGAAGAGGCCTTATACCATCTGCAGCAGTTTTTCAAAAAGGCTCATAGAGGCCGTGTGTCCTTTTTTTGTGTTGGATAAGAATGAAATGAATCAATCCATACATGATCAATATGACTGCCAATACCGTTGCTCCGTAAACGAGGAGATAGCAGGCGTATCCGCTGTTTGCGTAAATCGTCTCAAAGGGAGAACCGGTGGAGGGACGGTTCAAAAACATAAAATTTGTGCCCTGCCATATATTGATACGGTATATGATGGGAGATACAACTGCAAAAAAGAGAAGCGGCATATAAATATTTCGAAGTTTCGGCGTATATTTTCCGGAAATCATCACCAGAATGGGGAAAAGTACCAGTATCGCATGTAAAACAAATCCATGCAGATTCATATAATTAATGACGGGGTATCGCGACCAGTCCGGAAAAAGAAGAGCGGCGGCGGCTCCCGGAAGGCACGCCGCACATATAAATTCTCCAAAAAAAGTGCACGGAAAAAAGGCAAAGAGAGCTTCTGCAAAAATTGCCATGCCGCATAACTGCAACGGCAGATATTGTACGGACATGTGTCCTGTAAAAAATAGAACACTGTCTTTGTAAGCCTCCATCATCAGCATGACCAGCGCCAGCCTTCGCAGGATTTTTTTCTGTCTGTCAGCGCTGCATTTCAAAAAACAGATGCAGCTTACAATAATCACAAAAGTGATTCCCGCCAGCCATATCATATGAGTTTTTCCAAATATCTCAAAGCCGATGCCTGATGGAAGATCGTCCCAGTAGGTAAAATAATATTGAAACAAGTACATGGCTCCTTTCTCATATTTTAATCAATGCCGCAGGAGTATCAGTTTTTGAATGTAATTTAATGATATTTTTCACAATAATACTTCCAAATCCCTGTTTTCCGCTTAGACATGAGACGATAATACCACACATTTATAAAAAATTCCACTGTGTGACAAGTATGGAACCTTAACTTTCAAAAACTTCAGAGAGCGGATGGTATTAAAATCGGGGTTGACAAAGCTTTTTTCCGCTTTTATAATAAATGCCATGCAAATAGTTCAAAAGCAATGACTGAAAGAAGTAGGTTTAAGTGAAACATACAGAGAGCTGCCGGATGCTGAGAGGCGCATGGGAAGCTTATTCCGAATACATTCACAAGCTCCGCACCGAACCATATCCATGCAGTAGGCTGCGGCGGAGGATCACCGTTATCCGATCTGAGTATTGCAGGATACTTCATGAGGCTGATAATGCGAATTATCAGCGAACAAAGGTGGTAACACGGGATATTATCGTCTCGTCCTTTTCTAAGGACGGGACTTTTTTGTTGCCAAAGATGCGAAGGGAAGCTCCGATGGAGATTTCTTTTCGCTACTATCATTAAAAAAGGAGAGTAAAAAGATGACAATTTATGATGAACTGGTTGCCAGAGGACTGATTGCCCAGGTAACCGACGAAGAAGAAATCAAAAACCTGGTAAACAATGGGAAGGCTGTATTTTACATCGGCTTTGACCCAACCGCAGACAGTCTGCATGTAGGACACTTTATGGCTCTGTGCCTGATGAAGCGTCTGCAGATGGCGGGCAACAAACCGATTGCTCTGATCGGCGGCGGTACTGCTATGATCGGCGATCCCTCCGGTCGTACCGATATGCGCCAGATGATGACCCCGGAGACGATCCAGCACAACTGCGACTGCTTCAAAAAACAGATGGGGCGATTCATAGATTTTTCCGATGGCAAGGCATTGATGGTAAACAACGCAGACTGGCTCATGGATCTGAATTACATTGATGTGCTCCGCGAGGTGGGCGCTCATTTCTCCGTAAACCGTATGCTTACCGCAGAATGCTATAAACAACGTATGGAAAAGGGCTTAAGCTTCCTTGAGTTCAACTATATGATCATGCAGAGCTACGATTTTTACGCATTGTACCAGAAATACGGCTGCAACATGCAATTCGGCGGAGATGACCAGTGGAGCAACATGCTCGGCGGAACAGAACTGATTCGCCGCAAGCTGGGCAAGGATGCCTACGCTATGACAATCACACTGCTTTTAAACTCCGAAGGCAAGAAAATGGGCAAGACCCAGTCCGGCGCCGTATGGCTTGATCCGAACAAAACTTCTCCGTTTGAGTTTTACCAGTACTGGAGAAATGTAGCAGATGCAGATGTATTGAAATGCCTGCGGATGCTTACCTTCCTTCCGTTAGAGCAGATTGACGAGATGGATAAGTGGGAAGGCAGTCAGTTAAATCAGGCAAAAGAGATTCTCGCTTTTGAATTGACAAAGCTTGTCCACGGGGAAGAGGAAGCTGCCAAAGCTCAGGAAAGTTCCCGGGCGCTGTTTTCCGGCGGAAATGCTGCTGATATGCCAACTGCCGAGCTGACAGAAGCTGATTTCAGAGATGGTGTCATCGACATTATGGGCATTCTGGCTTCCTGCGGATTGTGCGCATCCCGCTCCGAGGCACGCCGCGCAGTACAGCAGGGCGGAGTGTCCGTAAACGGAGAAAAGATAACGGATATTGCTGCTTCCTATACCGCAGAAGATATCAACAAAGAAGAATTTGTCGTAAAACGCGGCAAGAAGAACTTCCGCAGGATTACCGTAAAATAAAACCATATTATTTCCAAACAACAAAAATACCGGACATGTCTCATCCATGTGTCCGGTATTTTTATTGTTTTTTATTTCTGTTTTCTGTTACTTCGGCTGCTCTTCCAGCAGATTTGTCATACTCTATTTTATCAAAATTTTCCTAATAAACTATGCCTCATATTTCAAAAAGTGTCATATATTATTTCATATCATTGAAATTCCTACTCCGGCTTTCCCAAAGTTCTTTATCCTACCACCCAGATCCCATAATCCCAAAGGAGTAAAAAAAAGATCTAAAAAAATTCGTTTTTATCATTACAGAAATAAATACAATTACAATACACAATATAACTATGGAAATCACCTTTTTTTTCATAAAATCACCTAATTTACAATGACCTGACCTGTTTTAGAAGCAGTATCTGAAGATTCTTCCTCTCCTTCTGGATAATTAACATGGAAATGTCCATATATCGTATATGTTCCTGCACTTAATCCAGACTCATGCAAATCTGCGCTAACCGATTTAGTATTATATTCAACCTCCGTTGCTCTGTCAATAACTTTTCCACTGCTATTATATATAAGCAAAATAGCCGAAATCGATGGACATTTTGCAGTTGCTTTCATATATGCACTAGCATCTAAACGCCCTTTAGAAGGACAATTTCCAGATACTTCATATCCAGTCAAAACCAGTCTTGCACCTATATTCTGTTCCATATCTGGAGTATTCATAACCTCTTCTATAGAAATACTATATAACTCCTCTTTTTCATT
>CAYRZL010000006.1:35103-43847 GCA_964428795.1 uncultured Lachnospiraceae bacterium
CTGGAGTATTCATAACCTCTTCTATAGAAATACTATATAACTCCTCTTTTTCATTTTTATTTGTTGTTTGCTAAACGCCAAAACTTGCAGACATCTACTGTTGTGCAAATTTTTATTTTATTTTTTATGTACTCACAGCCACCAAATAATCCTACTTGTCCATTGGAATCATCCCCTCTATCTATGATAATCTTTTTATTTATTCTATACTTATCTCTTTGCATTTCAACCCTTTGACTATCAACGGACATTTTCTGACCATGAGTTTTTAAATTTTCTGTTATTCATACAAAAATGGTATTTATACTAATTTTTCCGCTATCGTCAGTATCATTTGCTTTTCAGTGATAAAACAAAAATACACTTTTCAATTTTCTGCCATAAAAACACGTTTTTTCTCACTTGCAACTATTCCAATACAAATTCAACTGTTCTTTCACTTTTACACTACGCCCCCTGCTGACTACCACCTGGTGATTATCCGTCAAAAAAATCGTATCTCCTTTTATCCCTGAGACATGATCCATATTTATGATATATCCACGATCCACAATTATGAACTCTTTACATTTCAGTTGCTCCAGTAAATCTTTCATTGAAATTCTTTCCCGATATCTTCCTTTTGTAGTGATGTATTGGACATACTTTCCTCCTTTTTCCTTGAAGATGTAAATTATTTCCACAAGAAAAAGTTTTTCTTGCCCGTGTATCGTAGTAATAATTCTATATTTTTTACAACTACTTTGTACTTTTTCTACTATTTGTCTTAAAATTTCCGGTAACCTTTCCTCTACATTTTGTTTCAACACATACTGGTATACATCCAAAATATAACTTTCTGCCGCATATTTGGAATGAGATGTCACATACACCATGTAAATATCAGGATAGTTTTGCCTGACCAATTTACCCAATTCAATACCGTCCATTCCGTTCAATTCTACACCACAAAAAAGGATATCTACTCTTTCTCCTTCCATCATAACTTTCAGGAAAGACTCCGCATTTGCAAAAGACAATATTTGTATGTCTGCCTTAATTTGCTCCGCTTTTTGTCTTATTAAATTGTCTATTTTTGACCTTGCTGCATTATCATCTTCCACAACTGCCACATTTATCATTTTAATTGCTACCTCTATTCATTATTGGAATTTTTTACAGAAATTCTCCTTATCCCAATTATTTTACCGCAATTTCCGTTAAATTACATGTTATTTTTTTAACTTTTATTCTTATAATTAAGTTATTCGTTTCATATTATACAATAATTTTTTCTGAATGGAAACTATTACTTCTATTTTTTTATTATTAACTTAGGGTGCTGTTCTCAGGCAGAAATGCTGCCTCCTATACCGCAGAAGATATCAACAAAGATGAATTTATTGTAAAAGGCGACAAAAATACTTCCGCAAAATTATATTAAAATAATTCTTTGTAACAGTAAAAAAACTGCCCTGAATGAAAAATTTTTCACTCTGGGGCAGTTTTATTTACAGAAAACATCTCTGTATTTTCATTCTCCTATAATTCAACATACAACTCTACTGGACCTTATTTAATATATAACATAATATTTGTATTGTCATTATTTCCATGCTGATATAGAAGATGCACTATACGGTGAATCGTCTACATTATGTCGTATCAACCCATAAGCCCCCCATTTTGATGTGACTACAGCAACTTTTCCATTGCTTGCAGCACTATAAACAATACCAGAATGAACAGGACTTCCGCTTGATGTTCTCCAATACACTTTTGTTCCGGCTTTTGCTGTGGTCGATGAATAGCTACCATCTGTCATGTAGACACTTGGATTATCCATCCAGTAATTATTTGATGTAGATGTCGAATACCATGCATACGAATGACAATTATATGCTGCTGTTGCTGATGAAATGTTTCGCACAATTGTGGCACTAGGATAATTTTTCAGCAATGTAGTTTGTTTCGTTTTAGCTGCTGTTTGAGTTATTCCATGATCAGTATATGTCAAACCAACCCACACGGAAACAGAACTATTTTTAGGAGTTTTCACGGTAGATGATGAATATAATGGCTGTATGCCATTTTCTGTCGCCCTTGTCACTTCATAAACATTTTGCATTAGTTCTTTTTTTAGCACCATTATCTCGTCGTCGATACTATCGGATATTCCCAATGGCGAAACATCCGTACTTATCAAATTTACAACATCTGCAAAATCTTCTCGAACAATCAATTCTGCTAATCCATCTACATAAGACGAAACTACTTCAATTCCTGTTTCTATCGAATCAAATGCCCATATATCTGCAAAATAAGGATTAGTCAGTACCGTCTCCATTAATGCTTCCGTACTCATCCGGTTTATAATTTCATCCGGAACGGAAAATGCTTCTTTCCTTTCCTCTGGAGTCTCCAACGACTGCCATTCAACAGAATCCTGCGTCATGGGATACTCATAAGCTTCTGTTATAAAATATGTCTCTGTTTGAGCCACAGAAGAAAAACCAAAGGAAATCACAACTAATCCCATAGATAATACAAGTGATATTCCTTTCTTAATCTTTCGCCTCATACTAATTATCCCCCCTTCTCAATTTTATATTTACAAAATATCTAATTTCATTTTATATTTCAACTTTTTGTCCATCAAGGGTTATTTTATGACCATGAATTTTTCAAAAAAATTTTTCTTTTATCCCTAATGCATGATTCATATTTATATTATATCCTTGATTCGCAATTATAAACTCTTTGCACTTCAGTTGCTCCAATATAGCTCTCTTTAAAAATTTTTCCCTATAACTTCCTTTTGTAGTGATATATTGAACATACTTTCTTTTTCTTTGGAAATATAAATTATTTTCACAAAAAGAATTTTTCTTAGTCCTGTATCATAGTAATATTAAGATAGTTTTCCAGACAATTCACTTATCTCATTAAATTGTCTATTTTTACCTTTGTTGCGTAATCATCTTCTAGAAGCAACAAAAATACCGGGCACGTCTCATCCATGTGTCCGGTATTTTTATTGTTTTTTATTTCTGTTTTATGTTACTTCAGCTGCTCTTCCAGCAGATTTGTCATACTCTTTAAGCTGATACCCAAAGTAGATATATTGTGTAGCATCGCCGATGTTGCCGGCTGCAGCACACCCGCTACTCCCAGAATGATCAGCATCAGGTTGAAGCTGATGACAAATCGATAATTACCCTTGATACGCTTCAGCAATCCATTACTTAACTGTTTTAATGTCACAAGCTGCTGCAGATTATCCTCTGATATGGTAATATCTGCAATTTCTCTTGCAATCGCAGCTCCCTCGCTGATGGCTATTCCCACATCCGCCGCGGACAACGCCGGTGAATCGTTGATACCGTCTCCAATCATTATGACCTTTCTTCCGGCAGCTTTCTCTGCTTCCACAAAACTTGCCTTATCTTCCGGCAGCACTTCGGAATAGTATTCATCCACACCGACTTTTGCCGCAATGGCACGGGCAGTACGCTCACTGTCACCTGTCATCATAACGATCTTTGAAATGCCTGCCTCATGGAGCTGCCGGATTACAAAAGAAGCCTCTTCCCGCAGAGGATCCTGAATACAGATCACCCCTGCCAGTTCTCCGTGAATAGCAAGATACAGATGAGAATATTCCTCCGGAATCTGCTGGAACTTCCGCCGCTCCTCCTCGGGGATCAGACATTTCTCATCTTCAAACACAAAATGATAGCTTCCAATAACAACACGCTCTTCTCCAATATAGGATGCAATTCCGTGAGCCACGATATAATCCACCTTGGAATGCATTTCCTCATGAACAAGACCTTCCCGGATGGACTCATTTACAACTGCCTTTGCCATGGAGTGAGGAAAATGTTCTTCCAGACAGGCGGCAATGCGAAGTACATCTTTTCTTTCCCATTCGCCGAAAGTTACCACATCGGCAACCACAGGTTTTGCTTTTGTCAATGTTCCCGTCTTGTCAAACACGATCGTGTCTGCCTCTGCTATCGCTTCCAGATACTTACCGCCTTTTACGGTAATCTGGTGTCCGCTGGCTTCCCGCATAGCAGAAAGCACCGCCAGAGGCATTGCCAGTTTCAAAGCGCAGGAAAAATCTACCATCAGAATAGATAATGCTTTCTGAGCATTTCCGGTCAGCAGCCATGTCAATGCTGTTCCACCCAAACTGAACGGAACCAGACGGTCCGCGATATCTGCCGCTTTATCCTCCATGGCAGATTTCAGTTTTTCACTGTCCTCTATCATGTTTACGATTTTTTCATAACGGGTGTTGCCTGCTGCCTGTTTCACACAGACGGTAATCTCTCCTTCTTCCACAACAGTTCCGGCGTACACATAGGAAGTCTCGCTTTTCTTTACAGGCAGGGATTCCCCTGTCATGGATGCCTGATTTACCATAGCCTCCCCGGATACTACTGTTCCATCCACCGGAATGATCGTACCCATGTGCACAGTAATCAGATCCCCCTCCTGTACGTCCGAAAGAGATACCAGCACTTCCTTTCCATCGCTGACCAACCATACTTTTTCCACCTGAAGAGCCATGCTTCCCGCCAGGTCTGCCACAGACTTTTTGTGGGTCCACTCTTCCAGCAACCCGCCAATACCAAGCAAAAACATAACAGAGCTTGCTGTTTCAAAGTCACTGCGAAGCAAAGATACGCTGATAGCTGTTGCGTCCAGCACTTCCACATCCAATCTGCCTTTTGCCAGACATCGTATGCCCTTGACAATATACTTGATCGCTTTTACTGTAGTTAATACTGCTCTGACCGGTGCAGGCAGATACATTTTCTTCAGATACCGCCAAAGGATCATGGATATCAATTTCTCTTTGTATTCCCGATTGATGGCGCGCACCGTGGTCTCCGGCACGATCTCCGCCAGCGCAGTATCCTCCGGAGAAAATTTTAATATCTGCTGCAGGATCGCTCTGCGATCCCCGTTATAACAAATCATAGCGTCACCCGTGCGCTCGTAAACCTTCGCATCGGTGACGCCGGATATGTGTTTCAGATAATATTCCAAAAGATCCGCCTGACGGATCGTCAACTCACCAAGACTTAAATGGAAGCGGATACGACCGGCAATCTCATGCTTGATCGTCAGTTTCATGCCTGTTCCTCACACGGTGTTTCCTCGCAGGAAGTCTCCTCACACACGACTTCCTCACATGCTCTCTCAGCCCGTTTCCGGTTGATTTCTTTTGCCTCAGCTACAATGTCCTCCGCATTCTCCTGAACGGTTGTTGCAGCCTTCATTACACTGTCTTTTGCACGCATACCTGCTGCCACTGCATGACTGTACGCTTTCTTTGCATCCTTGCTTCCCAGCAGCTTGATACCTACCAGACCAAATAAAAATCCACCAGTAAAAATACCTGCTTTTGCCCAATTAAAATTTCTCATTGTTATCATCCTCCTGAATTATCTCTGTAACTGCATATAAAAACATAAACCTACTGTTTTCATATAAATGTTCGGGTTACTCTGAGGATAACAACCATATTCTTTGTTAGTCAATTCATACAGTATCTATTGAAAAAAATTCTCTGTTATACATTTACAAATCTATATCCAGCTCCACCGGACAATGATCCGATCCCATCACTTCTGTCCATATCTTTGCGTCCTGCAACTTGTCCTTCAAAACATCCGACACACAAAAATAGTCGATACGCCATCCCGCATTTTTTTCTCTCGCTTTAAAGCGGTAAGACCACCAGGAATAGATCTGTTCCATATCCGGATAAAAATAGCGGAAAGTATCAATAAACCCGGTTTCCAAAAGCTCTGTAAATTTTCCTCTTTCTTCATCGGTAAATCCTGCATTTTTACGATTTGTCTTTGGATTCTTTAGGTCAATTTCCTTATGAGCCACATTCAGATCACCGCAGAATACCACAGGCTTATGCTCCTCCAGTTTTTTCAGATAAGTACGAAAGGCATCCTCCCATTCCATCCGATACGGAAGCCTTGCCAGCTCATTCTGGGCATTCGGCGTATAAACAGTCACCATATAAAAGGTATCGAACTCTAACGTAATAACACGTCCCTCATGATCATGCTCCCGGATTCCCATTCCATAGCATACACGGAGCGGTTCCTGTTTTGTGAAAACAGCCGTACCGGAATAACCTTTCTTCTCTGCATAATTCCAATACTGGTGATATCCTTCCAGATCCAGCTTTAACTGCCCTTCCTGCATCTTGCTCTCCTGAATACAGAAAATATCCGCATCCACCTCTTTAAAAAATTCTAAAAATCCTTTTTGTACACAGGCACGAATGCCATTTACATTCCATGAAATCAGTTTCATCCTTCACCCTCCTTTATTCTCCGGTTGCCTCCCGGTACTCTGCATTTCTGATCCAGCACTTTCCTGAAGGAATCCATGATCTTTGCGGTCAGACCCCAGATATTATAATTCCCATACTTGTAAAAATAGATTTCATCTATGCGTCTGCGCCATCGGTAGTCTCTTCCTCCCACGATTCTGTCATAGGGAAAATCCTCCGGCGGTACTACCGGCATTTCGATCTGATAAACCTCCGGCTTATGGGTCCTGAAAAAATCCAGAGGTACACGAAAAACCTTCTCCACTTCATCGGAACTATAGGTTTCTTCATAATCAGACAGCAATACCGCGTAGGGATATATCACAAGAGAAGGCATCAGCAAAAGATCCGTCAGACCCAGCATCTGGATCTGATACAGTTCAATCAAAAGCTCCTCACAAATTTCCCGCAAGGCTGCCTCTTTGGGCTCTTCCCCCAATTCTACCATGCCGCCCGGCAGACAAATATCTCCCGGCTGGCTGTCTATTTTCGCAGAACGTATCTCAAACAAAATATCATAACCCCGCTCCGTCCTGATAAGCGGAATGCATACGGCTGATTTTTTACATTTATCCATCCCGATGATTCCGGGAGTGTGCTGTGATAAAATATATTCTAAATTTTCCAATTTTTGTACTCCTGTTGTTCGTTATTTTATTAGTATATCATTGTCTCCAAACACTGAAAACCCTACCCGGCTTTTTCTAATAAAAATTTAATTTTTCTTGCAAAGATATGATATACTTAATTAAATACAAAAAAACGCAAACATGAACTTAGTGGGAATTATACCCTGACATTTATGAGATGGAGTACTTTATGACTTTACAGGAATTTTTTCAAAAACATCCCCGCATTGCCATTGCCTTTTCCGGCGGAACAGATTCTGCATACCTGCTCTATATGGCAAAACAATATGCAAAAGAGATTATGGCTTTTTATGTCTCCTCCGCTTTTCAGCCTGCTTTCGAGCTGGCGGATGCCCGCCGTTTTTGTGAGGAATATGATATACCAATGACTGTGCTCAAACTGGATATTTTAAAAGACGAGACGGTTAAAAGCAATCCCGCAAACCGGTGTTATTACTGCAAAAGCAACATCCTTACCACCATCCTGGATGCGGCAGAGGAAGCCGGATTCCGTATTCTGGCAGACGGAACAAATGCTTCCGACGATGCCACTGAACGTGCCGGAACGAAGGCGCTCCGTGAATTAAACGTGCTCTCTCCTTTACGGATTTGCGGCATTACAAAGGATCAGCTTCGGACAGAATCCGCAAAGCTGGGGCTTTTTACCGCAAAAAAGCCTGCTTACGCCTGTCTCGCCACCCGCATTCCTGCCGGCACGCCGCTCACTGTTGATATACTGCACAAAATTGAGAAAGCAGAAACGGTACTGGCAGAAATGGGATTTTCCGACTTTCGTATCCGCTATTTGGACGGTGCGGCAAAAATACAGGTAACAAAAACCCAGTTTTCTCTGGTAATGGAAAAAAGAGCGGTTATCCTGGATTATTTAAAACCATTGTTTACTGATATTTATCTGGATTTGAAGGCACGATAACGGATTCCTCCTTATTGAGCCTTTTTTCCAGTCTTTCTTTGCTGTAGAGCCTTTGCCTCTCACTTCACTGACACGGCTCACTACCATAAAACTTACCGGATCGATGTCATAATTGCCTCCCGGATTTCTTTATTTTTTTTACTGACAATTTTTACTTCCGATCTCGTGGTTCCCACCATCATCAGCTTATTTAACACAACGGTATAAACAAGCGTCAGTACAATACCGTACAGGAGATTCTCAATGGGGCTGTACAACACCTGCAAGATTAAAATAGCAAAATCAAACCCATACATTGCGGCAGAAACCGGAACCCGGAAATAATGATTTAATACCAGCGGAGGAATATCCATTCCTCCGGTAGAAGCTCCGTAACGGATGACCATTCCAAGACCAATACCGATTCCCAGACCGGAAAACAATGTATTTAACCAGATATCGTGAGTGATCACTGCATCCCCCAGCAGCCGGTTCCAAAATTCCAGAGCAATCGGATAAGCAAAGGTACTGAGGATCGTCGTGAGTGCAAATTTTTTCCCCATAACGACCAGACCTACGATAAGCATAGCAACGTTAAAAATAAGCACAAATGCCGAAATGGGGATTCCGAAAAAGTGGTTCATAATAAGTGAAATACCGGTTGTCCCTCCAATGATCAAATCTGTCGGAAGAAGAAACAATTTTACAGCCAATGCATAAATCACATTACCCAAAATGATCATAATCAATGCCAGCCATCTGTTTTTTGCTCCTGTATTTTTCATTATCCATAACTCTTTTTCAGCGCATATTTGGTAACCAAAGGAAACATCCGCTGTAGCTTTCCTTTGGT
>CAYRZL010000006.1:43947-59699 GCA_964428795.1 uncultured Lachnospiraceae bacterium
TAAAAAACATTTTTTCAATCGGATTTCCAGCTTTCTTATAAAAGTCCGCTCCTCTCCAATGCCTGCTTAAGATCAACGATAATATCCTGCACATCCTCTATTCCCACAGAAAACCGGAAAAATCCGTTGGAAAATTCGTCCGGATACAAATATTGACGTTCATCCTCCTCTCCCAGAAATACGATCAGACTTGCGTCGTGCCCAAGAGAGACTGCGGATGTAATCACATTTAAGTAACTCACAAACCGGTTATGGGTATCATGATCTGCCTTCAATCCGAAGGAAAGAACACCTCCAAAGCCCGGTGACATCTGTTTTTGGGCAATTTCATGACCTTTATGACTTTTCAATCCGGGATATGCCACAAAGCTGACGCACTCCTGCTTTTCCAGCCACTGTGCTACCGCAAGTGCATTCTCGTTGTGCTGTCTCATCCGAAGCGGCAAAGTTACTGCGCCGCGCATGATCAGCCATGCATTAAAGGGGCTGATGGTTCCGCCCAGATTAACCTGAGCCTGCGCCCGTATAATATCCAGATATTCCTTCTTTCCAATGACAGCTCCTCCCATGGCATCTCCATGACCATTGATATATTTCGTCAGACTTTCCACCGAAAAATCAGCTCCCAGCTCAATCGGTCTCTGATTAAACGGAGACGCAAACGTATTATCCACCGACAATAACGCTCCATGTGCATGGGCAATATCCGCAATTTCCTGAATATCTGATATCATCAATGTGGGATTTCCGGGTGTCTCTATGTGAATCAATTTCGTATTTGGTCTCATTGCGGCTTTTACGTTCTCCGGATCGGTAGTATCTACCATGCTTGTTTCCACACCAAACTTATTATTTAAAAGTTCATGAAGGAGACGATATACCGCAATATACGTCACACTGGAAAATATGACATGATCCCCTTTTTCTAACAGAGAAAAAAATAATCCTGACAAAGCTGCCACACCGGAAGCGAGCACGACGCAATCCTCCCCACCTTCCAGACTTGCTATTTTTTCCTGCAGGTATTTCTGATTGGAACCGCCATTTCTTGTGTAAAGATTTCCGTCTGCACTGCTCCAATTCATGTCCGTGGGATCATATGGAAGCTCATAACTGTTTGCCATTGTAATTGGTCTTTTAATTGCTCCCGTTTCCCGGTCGGTATCATTTCCCGTATGTACTGCTCTGGTCTGAAATCCATATTCTTTTCCAAACGTACGTTGTTTCATTGTATTATCCTCTCCTGTCTCTTTCCTCTGAAAATAAAAATTTGTATGCCTTTATAGATGCGAAAAGATGCTATATAAAAATTTCATATCTTCTTCGTTCTCCACATACTCATTCCCGTGTTCCGTTCCCTGAAATGCCCTGCTTCCTTCCTCATACGCCTGAAGCACCGAAAATGCTACAGGATTCCAGTTTTCTTTCCCCAATGGCGTAGTACTGAAAATTATTTTATTCTCCTGTTCCAGTTGATAAAGAGAATCCCTGTAGTTCGTATGCACATAAAATAACTCTCCATCGTACAGCATCAGATTCAGTTTATTTCTTTTCGACATTTTCACGATCATCGAATCCAGCAGATGAAACCGCTCTTCCTTTTCAAGGTTTCTCTGCAGCTTTCTCACCATCTGATTCATCAGATTGACAATATGATATAAAATTCTCTCACTGTCGGTATCCCCTTTTTGAATACCCACATATGCATTCAACGGCGCATATTCGAATATCGTTCCATTATGAACCAGCGTCCACTGTCTGCCGCTTATATCCTTCATGGTATATGGATGACAATTCCTGTATTCCACATTTCCAATAGTTGCATATCGGATATGGGCAAATGCAGTCTTCTGCATAATCGGAATCGAAAGCCTCTCCTTCAGATAATTACTTTTGGTCGCCTGAACGGGTTCCTTTTCCACAGAAACATGATTGTCCTCCATGCATGCCAGACCCCATCCATGGGGATGCTCATTGCTATGTGAGAAAAATTCCATCAAATAATCATTTATCTGATACCGTTCTCCGGAACAAATTCCAAATAACTCGCACATATGCGGCCCTCCTTTTCGTCAATGACTCCGTTATCACAAACAAGTCTCTTGCTCCATGCTTTGCGCATACATATTTGCCAATTCAAGCCCCCGCTTCACATAATTATTCTGAAATTGTTTCCTGATCTGTACCGCATACCGTTCCTCGGGATAAAAAATTTTCCTCTCCTGCCTGCGAATAATCTCTACCTCTTCCTTACTGTCCAGCTTTTCAAAAAACTGCTCCATAGACGACAATATATGCAAAACCGCATTTCGGATAGAAAGGGCTGAATTCCTGCCCGTTTCAATCCATATACTTTCCTCGTCATATTTTGCTGCCCGCTTCTCATTCTTAATAGCCATAATCTGTTCGAATGGAAGAAAATCCTCATCCTCAAGAACGATCAGATACAGGATCAGAAGGTGTATAAACTTCAGGTCATCTTTGCGGATTCCCACAGGCTCCAACGGATTCAGATCAAGCATGCGAAGCTCTATGTGGTTTACACCGTCCTTTTTCAGCTTCTCCAGCGAGTTTTCTCCTCTTGGCTTTAATCTGACCGGATAATACAGCTCCGCCGCCTCCTTAAGCTGCCCCTGTTCCACATATGTTTCAATGCTTTTGACATAGTTTTCCAGCGTATCATACTCCAGGATCGGATTAAAATCATTCCAGTACCCTATCTTACTGCAGCGCGGGGACGCAAGATTTTTTAATACATCCTTTCCCTGTTCCCCGTCATAAAAAAAGGAACCATCCATGATAGGACTTGCAGCAGTCAGATAAACGATCAGCCAACTGTATTTCGTAATCTTTTTTGCCAATTCCAGATAAATACTGTTTTTATACTCCTGAACAGAAGTACAGCCGCTGTTTTTGCAGCACTGCTCCAAAAAATTTTCCGAAAAAGAAAAATTAAAATGAATACCCGAATAAAGCATTTTCCTCTTTCCGTATTTTGCCGCAAGATATTTCCGGTACAGTTCTTTTCCCCGGAACTGCCCCTTGTAATTTGCAATCGGAATATCATTCTCCCCTTTCACATAAGGCGGATTTGAGAAGGGCCACATCAGTTCCTTTCCCGTTTTCAAATGCAGCAATGTTTTTACCGCTGTTTTCTGAAGATCCGCAAGCTGCTCCCACGCTTCATCTACACTTTTCGCCACATCTGTGATCAATTCCGTCTGGTTTTCACAAAAATCTCTTTCCATATTGGGATTATCAGGAAACGGATGCTTTGTATGTGCCAGATATCCCTCCGGAGTAACCCTCAGACTCTCTTTTTCCAATCCGAAATTTCCTTCTAACATATGCTTTTTAATCTCAGTGTTACTAAAATCAATATTCATAAACCTATGACACCTTCCCAATGATGTTAAGAGAAAAAACATTTATATTTCCCTATTATTCCTATTTGTTTAATAGGCATTTTATCTTTTCCGATTACCTATGTCAAGATACTTTTTAAGTATTTCGGAATATCATCTTTATATATATTCCCTGTAAGTTACCTCATTGGCATATATACCGGATATATCTGTCAAAAATTTTACGGTCTGTTCGATTTCCAGAGCTTCCGTAGAAATCCAGTCACTATAATATGTCCTGTTTGTCTTAAAAATACTTGTGTCCACATCCTCCGTTTTCAGCAGCAAAACAACAAGACCGGCCTCATTCAAATGCTCCACGATCTCTTTTACCGGTTCTCCCTGCTTCGGTCTGAACAAATAAGTATGACGTCCCCTGTTGATCAATTCCTTTTCCACTTTTTCCAGAAATGCCTCCGTGATACCCGCTTTGCCAAACGGAAACTCTATGGTGACCGCTCTCTGACCCTTTATAAAGCTTCTCTTTTCTTTATCGATCCTGCTCTGATAACTACTCTGCTTATCCTCCATCACCTCCGTGATAACACCGCATGCTGATGTCATATTTGTGATGCGATCGATCAAAATCAGCTCTCCCAGCGTCTTATGATGCTCAAACAGATCCAGAACCACTTCGTCGGAAAATGTCAACTGGCACACCGCAATTTCATTTTTAACCAACCGATCTGTTTTTTTCTGTTGTCCGGTATTGGCGTCGATGGAATACTGAATACGTTTTACGCTTCCGGGAATCAGCTTAGTGCCGATTTTTACAAAGAAGCTTTTTCCTTCCTCCAGCGCTGCATCATCCATCCAGAGAAGTGTTGCTATTACAGAATTGGAATTGCAAATTCCTGATTCTCTGGATAAAACACAGCCCCGTGATACGTCCACCTCACGATCCAACTGTATCGTAACAGGATCACCTGCCCCTGCACTTACCGCCTGACGGTCCAGAATATTTATACTCCTGACAGACGCCTTTTCCCGGCTTGGATAAATCGCAACCTCATCTCCCACGGAAATATTTCCGCTTTCAATCTGCCCCTGAAATCCCCGGAATGTGTGATTTGGACGACACACGCGCTGTACCGGCATATAGAATCCCTTTTCCGCAGAGCTTTCTTTTATATCCACATGCTCCAGATAGGAAAGCAGCGTTTCCCCCTGATACCAGGATAGATTCTCAGACTGCTTTGTAACATTGTCTCCTTCCGTGGCAGAAACCGGAATGATTCTGACATGTTCAAGGTTCAGTTCCCTTGTCAGCTCATCAATCTGGGCTTTAATCTCCTGAAAACGATCCTGACTGTATCCTACTAAATCCATTTTATTGACCGTAAATACAAAGTACCGGATGCCCATAAGCGAACATATTCTTGCATGTCTTTTTGTCTGAATCAAAACTCCCTGCTTTGCATCGATTAAAATAACCGCAAGATCGGCAAAAGATGCTCCTACCGCCATATTTCTGGTGTATTCCTCGTGTCCCGGCGTATCGGCAACAATAAAGCTTCGATAATCGGTGGTAAAGTAACGATATGCCACATCAATGGTGATTCCCTGCTCCCTTTCCGCCATCAGTCCGTCGAGAAGAAGGGAATAATCGATTTTCCCTTCTCTGCTTCCAACCCTGGAATCAAGCTCCAGGGCTTTTTCCTGATCCGTATACAAGAGCTTTGAATCATAAAGGATATGTCCGATCAAAGTGGATTTTCCATCATCCACACTTCCACATGTAATAAATTTTAACAGGCTTTGCATTTTAGAAATACCCCTCCCTCTTTCTTCGTTCCATACTTCCGGCAGCTTCGTTGTCTATTACCCGGCTCATTCTTTCACTGGAAACAGCGCTCAAAGTCTCCTCAATAATTGCATCCAAAGTATCCGCATCTGACTCCACGCCTCCTGTCAGCGGATAGCATCCCAGTGTCCGAAACCTGACTTTCTTTTGCTCCACCTTTTCTCCGGGTCTGAGCTTCAGTCGTTCATCGTCCACCATTATTATATTCCCGTCGCGATAAACAACGGGACGCTCCCTGGCATAATACAAAGACGGAATTTCTATCTGTTCCCGCCGGATATATTGCCAGATATCCTTTTCCGTCCAGTTGGAGAGAGGAAATACCCTTACCTCTTCTCCTTTGAACAGCTTCGTGTTAAACAGCTTCCACATCTCAGGACGTTGATTTTTCGGATCCCACGCATGAGCGGCATTTCGAAATGAAAAAATCCTCTCTTTCGCACGGGATTTTTCCTCATCTCTTCTTCCGCCGCCAAAAGCTGCTGTAAAATGATATTTATCCAACGCCTGTTTCAGAGCCTGTGTTTTCATAATGTCGGTATAAGCGGAACCATGATCAAAGGGGTTGATTCCCTGCGCCCTGCCCTCTTCATTTGTATACACCAGCATATCCAGACCATATTTTTTTGTCACTTTTTCCCGAAACTCAATCATCTCCCGAAACTTCCAGGTAGTATCCACATGCAAAAAAGGAAACGGCGGATTTTCCGGATAAAATGCTTTCAGTGCCAAATGAAGCATAACGGAACTGTCCTTTCCGATTGAATACAGCATAACCGGTTTCTCACATTCTGCCGCAACCTCTCTGATTATATATATTGATTCCGCTTCCAATTCATCCAAATGCGATTGATATCCCATCTTTTTTCCTCCACTTAATAACGATTTGAATCTTTTCTATTGACAGTTATCTGTTGTGTCTTTCCCGCCGGATCTGTCACCTTCCAGATACGGAAATCGCCTTTTGTCTCCGCAGACAGGGTACTCCCTCTTCCTCCTATATCCGCACCCAGGAAAAATTGTATGGCTCCGGTTTTACATTCCTTCAGACATGAAGTGCAGCCCCAACAGTCCTTTTCCCGTTTTATAACTGCTTTTCCCTGACTGTCTGCTTTGATCAGATTTCCAGGACATACTTCCATACACATTCTGCACCCCACACATTTTTCGGGACTAATTCTGATGCTCATAGGATTCACCTCCCGTCACGAGATCTCTGAAAAATACATGAATATCACCGTTTTCCATACGGGAATTCACATATTTCTTCCAATTATCATCCTCCTCAGGATAATCCATATATTCTGCAAATCCATGCCATCTGGTTTCTTTTCTGGCTTTCAAATGAGCAATTACCGACCGGCAGACAATCAATCGTTCTTTTAACTCATATATCTGTAAAAGTTCATCCATATCAGAAGCCGCCAGCAAATATAAATCTTCCTGCAAATTCTGAATCTTTTCATCTGCCAGCTTTAAAGATACCTCACTGTAGCGGTAATCCGTTCCAATCCCTCCAGCGTACTGATCCATGATTTTCTGCATGGTCTCCTCCATCTGTTCAATGGCCAGTAAGGACGGTTTTCTTCCCAGAAAGAACTGATACTCCTGCCGCTTTTCTTCTGCCAGAGCCATGCTTTTTATATTTTCCTTTTTCTGATTTGTTTCCAGATAGGAAAGAATAGACTCAGCAGCAATTTCACCTTCTGCCAGAGCACCCGTCACATATTTTTGCGGTGCGCCGCCTGCCGCATCACCTGCCGCATACAATCCCCGGATCGTAGTCGCCCTCTTTGCATCTACCCAATATCCACTTGCTGTATGGCCACCGACAATATATGGTTCTGTTCCCTCTATTTCCACATTCTGTTCCGACGGTCCTTTTCCCGACTCCAGCCATTTCAAGGTCTGACTCGGAGCCATATTTAAATATGCCTTATACAGATCCTGTTCCTGCTCTTTCGTGATGATATCGGTTTTCAGATAACAGGGGCCCCGTCCTTCCCTGTTTTCCGTGACCGTTCCATATACTCTCTCACAGGTAGCAAGCCCATATTTCTGCTCATAAATCTCATTTTTGGAATTGATCTGCTTTGCATTTACTCCCTGTGCGATCGTACCGGTCGGTGCAATCGTATCCTTACAGCGCAGGGCAATAAAACGCATCTCAAAAGAGGTCATTTCCGCCCCCGCCTGAATCCCCATGGCATATCCTGCTCCCGTATTAAAAGGCGGATACCACATTTTATGTCTGGAAAAGCCCGGGTTATTTGGACGGTAAAGACCTGCTGCTCCTCCTGTGGCAATGAGAACCGCCCTTGCATCTATTTCATAGAAAACCGGCTGATTTACATGAAAGCCATATGCTCCGTAAACGGTCTGATTCTCCGTGATCAGATCCGTGATATTTACATGATTTAAAATCGTTACATTTTCCTGCTCCTCTGCCGCCTTAGCCAGAATTGGCTTCATATTTTCTCCGTTGATCTTGATATTTCTGCTGCCTCTTGCAACATATTTGCCATTTTCATCCTTCAAAATAACGAGCCCCAATTGTTCCATAACCTCCGTTACATGGTTCAGTCGTTCTGACATGGACAACAGCAGGTCTTCTCTTACAATTTCCTTTGCATCGCTCCTTGCATAATTCACATAATCCTGCGGCACTTTTCCTTCTGTAATATAAGCATTAAGCGCATTTACACCGGCCGCAAGACATCCGCTTCTCTTAATATTTGCTTTTTCAACCACAAGTACGGATATGTCTTTGTTTTTTCCCAGCGTATATGCGGCAAAACAACCTGCCGTACCGCCTCCAATGATAAGGACATCCGTAGTTATTTTTTCTGTTTTCATCAATCTCTCCACTTGTCTGATTTTTAAATAAAAATCGAATTTTCATTTTTCAGGATCCCATTCTGAACCGTAAAGGCACGATCCCCATCCAATCCATACATACATGTAATAAACAGATTAACTTCCTCACCCTCTTCAACCGGTTTCTCACCTAAATGCCTGTTTGCGGTCAGCACAACATCGTTGACCCTGATTTTCAATTCGATGTCGCTTCCCCTGAAAAAAGTTCTTTCAACCCTTCCTTTTTCCACTGTAATCGGATATTTTAAATGATCCGTCTTTTTTGTCACTACAACATGTTCCGGACGTATCACCGCACGGATATTGTTTCCCATATCTTCAAATCCCTTAAATACCGTTGGATGCTCCACCACGGTCGGTTCTCCGATAAACTGTGCCACAAAGGAAGAACTGGGATTCCGGTAAATATCAATGGGAGTTCCCAACTGTTCCACTCTTCCGTGATTGGTCACAATAATCTGATCCGCAACCTCAATCGCCTCATCCTGATCATGCGTCACAAAAATACTGGTAATCCCAACTGCATTGATCAGCTCCCTCAACCAGCTTCGAAGCTCTTTTCTGACCTTCGCGTCAATCGCGGCAAACGGTTCATCCAGAAGCAGTAACTGAGGCTGCGTGGCAAGGGCTCTTGCAAAAGCCACCCTCTGTCTCTGACCGCCGGAAAGCTGGTTTGGATACCTTTTTTCCATTCCCTTTAAACCAACCAGCTCCACCAATTCATCTACACGGTTTTTTATATCCGCCTTACTCCATTTATTAACCTTCAGACCAAATGCTATATTGTCATAAACCGTTTTGTAGCGGAACAAGGCATAGTTCTGAAAAACAAATCCTACGCCTCTTTTGCTGGCGGGAATATCATTCACTTTTTTTCCGTCAATAAAAATATCCCCCGCATCCGCAGTTTCCAGACCTGCCAGGATACGAAGAATCGTCGTTTTCCCGCTTCCGCTTGGTCCTAAGAGACCGATCAACCGTCCCTTTTCTATGGCAAAACTTACATCATCCGATGCTTTAAAATCTCCAAAAGATTTTGATATATGTTTCAGTTCAACGTAATATTTTTCCTGCTGTCCCATTCTGATAACCTCTCTGAGCTTTCTAATTTTCTTTTTTATGCACTCATGCGCCGGATACACTTTCATTCATGGCGGCGTGTTAATGCTCACGATGTTTACCGCGATATTCCAGAATATTCCTTAAAATCAATATGATAATTGCCAGGATAACCAATATGGACGACATGGCAAAAGCACCGGTAAAATCATAGCCCTGATATAACAGTTCAATATGAAGGGGCATTGTATTTGTTTTTCCTCTCAAATGTCCTGACAACACGGAAACAGCTCCAAATTCTCCCATGGCTCTGGCTGTGCAAAGAACGACTCCATACAAAAATGCCCATTTGATATGGGGAAATGTGACCTGGGTAAAAATACGAAATACACCTGCTCCCATCAGCGCTGCCGCTTCTTCTTCATCTGTCCCCTGTGCGGTGAGCACCGGAATCAATTCTCTGGATATAAACGGAAATGTCACAAAAATTGTCGCTAATACAATACCCGGAACTGCAAAGATGATTTCTATACCGTGCTCATGCAAAAAGGGATAAAGCACGCTCTGTCTGCCAAAGGTCAGCACATAAATCAGTCCTGCTATAATCGGAGAAATCGTCAGCGGCAGATCAATCAATGTGGATACCACTTTTTTCCCATGAAATGTAAATTTGGTTATTGTCCATGCTGCAAAAACACCAAAAATTGAATTTACAACAACAGAAATTACCGTAACCTTGAGCGTTAACAGGATCGCTTTTACCGCATAGCTGTCACTTACAGCGGCAGCATAAGCAGAAAATCCGTCCCTCAATGCAGTTACAAGGACATAGATCAATGGAAGAATCAGCATAACGACCAGAAAAAACACACTAATTCCGATAAGTATCCATTTTACCGGGCCGGAATTATTTCTAATTTTCATGATATACCTCCCTACTCAATTCCGCTTACAATTTTAGAAGTTCTGCTCTGAATCAAAGCATTCACAAATAAAATAATAAAGGCTATCAACAACATAACTAACGCTATGGATGTGGCACTTGCATAATCATATTCCTGCAATTCCGCCATAATAAGCAGGGGTGTGATCTCTGTCTCATATGGCTTATTTCCGGCAATAAATACCACACTTCCATATTCACCGATGCTGCGTGCAAAAGCCATCGTAAATCCCGCGATCAGTGACGGAAAAATTTCAGGGAAAATAACCTGAAAAAATATCCGTACACGACCTGCGCCAAGAATGCTCGCCGCTTCCTCATATTCTAAATCAATTTTTTCCAATACCGGCTGCACGCTTCTCACAACAAACGGAATACCGATAAATATCAAGGCAACCGTAATCCCCAATCTGGTGTATGCAATATCTATTCCCCATTTTGAAAAAATTGCTCCAATCCACCCCTGCTTTACCGTCAGATGGGTAAGTGCAATGCCTGCAACTGCAGTAGGCAGCGCAAAGGGCAGTTCAATCAATCCGTCCATGATCCTTTTTCCGGGAAAATCATAGCGGACCAGAACCCACGCAAGAATCAGACCCATCACCGCATTGATAGCGGATGCCGCAAATGCGGTCAGAATACTTACCTTATAGCTTGCCAGAACACGTTCCCTTGTCACTGTTTTTATAAAATCAGCAAAAGAAAGCTGTGACGTAAAAACAACCAGTGAGCAAAGTGGTATAATTACCACAATGCTCATGATTGCAATCGTAATGCCGAATGAAAGTCCAAAACCGGGAATTACACTTTTTTTCTTTTTCCTCATAATCTTAATCCCGCATTCTTTTTTGATTATTCTTCATAGATAGAGTCAAAAACCCCACCGTCTACAAAATGCTTTTCGGTTGCTTCTGTCCATCCACCGAAATGTGTAATATCTGTAAAATCTATATCTGTGATGATCCATTTCCCATCTTCCGGAATTTCCGTGATTGTTTTTTCTGTTGTATCAAATTCATATTCCTTCAGAATCTCCTCATTGGAGGGCCGATAATAATTTTCCGCTTCCAGTCTCTGGGCGTCATCTGAATACAGATATTCAAGATAAGCAGTTGCTACCTCTCTCGTTCCCCGCTCATCTACAACCTCATCCACAACCGCTACGGTTGGCTGGCAAAGAATAGATACAGAAGGGATCACAATTTCATATTCACCGGGGTATTCTTCCAGAGAAAGGAAAGCCTCATTCTCCCATGCTAAAAGCACATCACCCTGACCGTTTTCCACAAAAGAAGTGGTGGCTCCTCTTGCACCGGAATCCAATACAACAACATTTTTAAACAGGGTTTCCATATTTCCTTTGATCTCTTCTTCACTCTGTCCCTGCTGTTCAAAATAGTACCATGCAGCCAGATAATTCCATCTTGCGCCGCCGGAGGTCTTTGGGTTCGGTGTGACGATTCCCACATCCTCGCGAATTAAATCGTCCCAATCATAAATATTTTTAGGATTTCCGGAACGTACTAAGAACACGATACTGGATGTATATGGTGAACTGTCCAGAGCAAACTCTTCCGTATAGCCCTCCTCAATCAAGCCCGCATCTTTTACTGCATCCACATCACCTTCCAGCGCCAATGTAACCACGTCTGCTTCCAATCCGTTTGCCACTTCCAGAGCCTGTTTTCCGGAACCGCCATGAGACTGAACAATGGTAACATCCTGATTTTCCGTTTCCTTCCAATATTCTTTAAACAATTCATTATAAGAGGCATAAAGTTCTCTGGTTGGATCATAAGAAACATTTGTAATTTCTACCGCTTCTTTTTCTGCCGATTCTTCTGTCCCTTCGGTATTTGACGCTTCCTGCGTCTTCTCTGTTGAACCGTTCTCTGTCGAACCGCATGCCAAGAGATTACCGGCTCCCAATACTAATACTGCTGTTATTGCAATTATTTTCTTAAAGTTAAGCATCTTTTTTTCTCCTTTTCTTCTTTAAAATAAAAAACCAGAGATTTCAGGTACATACCTAAAACCTCTGGTTTTCCAGTCAGTTTTCCGGGTTAACTATTCAATCTTTCTTTTTCATGCTTCTCAATCTGAACCACATAACCATCCTGCACGACTACAGTGACAGATCCAAATCGTGTGTGTTCAATACATTCCCTGATTCTAGCCCAAACTTCGCTTGTTATTTTTTCGGATTTCATAATTGCTCCTCATAATTATGAATACTTTAGATGTAATACATCTCCTGACTGTCTTCCAGGCAGTCTAAATAATTCTTCTTCAAATCATTCAAAGTAATATTCATTAGCGCCTTATCTAATTGTTCGTTAACCTTGTCAATAACCAGATTCTGGATACTGACAGCAACGCTTCGTCCATGACTGTCGTCCGGCACATCTTCCTCCTCAATGTGATAGCTGCCGTCCAACGCCTCAAGGATGGAGGATACAGTAATTTCTCTGGGATCAGCGTTCAGGCGATATCCTCCCTGAGACCCTTTGGTTCCCTTAACAATTCCTGCTCTTCGAAGG
Organism: uncultured Lachnospiraceae bacterium; assembly: GCA_964428795.1. Taxonomy (GTDB): domain Bacteria; phylum Bacillota; class Clostridia; order Lachnospirales; family Lachnospiraceae; genus CAYRZL01. Next base: position 56,575 of record CAYRZL010000006.1, read on the forward strand.
CTTGAAAAAACCTGTTCCAGATATTGTGGAGAAATACCATTTCGCACTGCCAGATTTCCCAGTACCATTGCATCATTTCCCGGATTTGCCGCCATATCGATCAACGCTCTGAGACCATATCTGCACTTTTTTGAAAATTTCATAATGACCTCCACATATTTATTTTACGGTCAGTCGTCATATCGGCGGCTGGCCGGTATCTTACTGTACTGCTTTGAACGCTTCTTCCAGATCCTGAATGATATCATCAATATTCTCTGTTCCGACAGACAGACGGATCGTATTCGGTTTAATGCCCTGATCCAGCAATTCCTCCTCCGTGCACTGGCTATGTGTGGTAGTAGCCGGATGGATAACCAAAGACTTCACATCCGCTACATTTGCCAGCAATGAGAACAACTCCAGATTATCAATAAAGTCCTTCGCTTTCTGAGCATCCCCTTTTATTTCAAAGGTAAAGATAGAACCTCCTCCATTCGGGAAATATTTCTTATAAAGCTCCTGCTGGGATACTTCATCGGTTACCGCCGGATGATTTACTTTCTCTACCTGCGGATGATTGTTCAGATATTTCACAACCTTCAGCGTATTTTCCACATGACGCTCCACGCGAAGAGAAAGTGTCTCAAGTCCCTGCAGGAAAATGAACGCATGGAAAGGAGAAAGTGTCGCGCCCGTATCTCTCAGAAGAATCGCGCGGATTTTTGTCACAAACGCTGCCGCTCCCACAGCCTTTGTAAAGCTGATTCCGTGATAGCTCGGGTTTGGTTCTGTCAGTGACGGGAACTTTCCTGATGCTTCCCAGTCAAATTTTCCGCTGTCCACGATCACACCGCCAATGGCAGTTCCATGTCCGCCGATAAACTTTGTCGCAGAGTGTACTACGATATCAGCTCCATATTCGAACGGTCTTACAAGATACGGTGTTGCAAATGTGTTATCTACAACAAGCGGAATCTTATGTGCATGTGCAATGCCTGCAACTTTCTCGATATCCACCACATCAGAATTCGGATTTCCCAGTGTCTCAATGAAAATTGCTTTCGTATTCTCCTGAATAGCCGCCTCCACTGCATCATAATCAAAAATGTCTACAAATGTTGTTGTAATTCCATACTGAGGCAGTGTGTGGAGCAAAAGGTTGAAGGAGCCTCCGTAAATATTTTTTGCTGATACAATATGATCTCCATTCTGAGCCAGATTCTCAATAGTATAAGTAATAGCTGCTGCTCCTGACGCTACTGCCAGAGCTGCTACACCGCCCTCCAGAGCTGCCATTCTCTGCTCGAATACATCCTCAGTCGGATTGGTAAGTCTTCCATAAATATTTCCGGCATCTGCCAGACCGAAACGTGCTGCCGCATGATCACTGTTGTGGAATACATAAGAAGATGTCTGGTAAATAGGCACTGCTCTGGCATCCGTAACCGGATCCGGTTTTTCCTGACCTACATGCAGCTGTAATGTTTCAAATTTGAATTTTCTATTTTCTCTTGTGATTTTCTCGCTCATACTTCTTTTTCCTTTCAATTACATTCTTTTATTTTTTATCACTAATCGGTAAAAAGCGGTGTAGAGTAATATCTGTCGCCAGTATCCGGAAGCAATGCTACGATAGTTTTGCCTTTGTTTTCCGGACGTTTTGCCAACTGAATTGCTGCGTATAATGCTGCTCCTGAAGAAATACCTACTAAAACGCCTTCCTTCTTTGCAATCAGTTTTCCTGTCTCAAATGCATCCTCATTTTCAATTTTGATGATCTCATCATAAATATTTGTATTAAGTACATCCGGTACAAATCCTGCCCCGATACCCTGAATCTTATGCGGGCCGCCCTTTCCTTCGGAGAGAACCGGAGAACCGGCAGGCTCTACTGCTATAATTTTCACATCCGGCTTCTGTTCTTTCAGATATTCACCAACACCTGTCAGTGTTCCGCCTGTTCCTACTCCTGCAACGAAAATATCCACCTGTCCGTCCGTATCATTCCATACTTCCGGTCCTGTGGTACTTTTGTGAATAGCCGGATTTGCCGGATTTACAAACTGTCCCGGTATGAAACTCTCAGGAATCTGTGCTGCAAGCTCGTCTGCCTTTTCGATAGCGCCCTTCATTCCTTTTGTTCCGTCTGTCAATACCAATTCAGCTCCATAAGCTTTCAGAATATTTCTTCTCTCTACGCTCATCGTCTCCGGCATAGTGAGAATAATACGATATCCTTTCGCTGCAGCGATAGATGCAAGACCGATTCCTGTATTTCCTGATGTTGGCTCGATAATAACGGAACCTTCCTTCAAAATTCCTTTTTCCTCTGCATCATCGATCATCGCTTTGGCGATCCTGTCTTTCACACTTCCTGCCGGATTAAAATATTCCAGCTTTACCAGAACGGTTGCTTCCAGTCCTAATTCTTTTTCTACATTAACAACTTCTACCAATGGGGTTCTTCCGATTAAACCAAGTGTTCCTTTATAAATGTTTGACATGATCCTCTTTCCTTTCCTACTAAATTGATATGTTTTGTATGGATTGATATGGATTATATTCCTATTTTTCCTATTTGTCAACTAGGTTTTTTGAAAAAAATTAAAAATTTTAAAAAAATCATCTGCTTTTGCATCTATAAGTCAAAAATGCTTAGCTGCTGTTCTTTTAATGATTTTACTTTTCTCTCTGTTATCTTATCGTTTTCATCGAGTGCATCACACAATATCGGTGATTCAGGGTCATATTTACCGCAATTTTTTATAACGCTCTCTTCACTGTAATTTGCATAGCAATATTTACAACCATTCCTGCATGTATTATATGTGCCTATTTCTACACTTTCCATACATCCACACTCTTGTCGTTGATTTTTGTCTTTTTTTGCTCTAAGCCTGCATCTAATTATTTCTTCTATGAGAGTTTTATCAATACAGCAATTATGCTTAATACCGCATTCATCCAAATCTATGCTCTCCGCACAGCTTCCTATCGTTATTCCGTTGTCCTTTGCTATTTGAACCAATTTCTTTGCAAATTCTAACAACTCATTTTTTTCAATATTATATGAATCAAGTAACTCCATATATAATGTACCCATAACAGTGGACACTCGAATTAGTGTAGTTCCTTCATTTTAG
>CAYRZL010000007.1:0-42218 GCA_964428795.1 uncultured Lachnospiraceae bacterium
CTATCCCCCTCATAATATTCCAAATTTCGGTTTGTTGTTCTGACGAGAGGCTGTGACTCCGAAAGTTTTGGGGGGAGGTGAAGCATCGCATGTCTATAAGGACTGCAAGAGGATGATTTTCTCTTGCAGTCCTTACCTGACATTGCGATGCATTTACGTTGCCAAGCATGCGAAAGAAATCTCCGGTGGAGGTTTTTTATTCTCAAAGTTTGCCGGGGAAGTATTTACGCCGCCAGCAGAGAAAACGTAGATGTTTCCGAAAGATGACACAAGGTACAGGTGGGACGCTGATTTTGGATCTCTTTGAAATTTTCGTGGTGCTCTTAAAGCAGCGAAAAAGAATGTCAGAAGCCGAGGAGCGTCTTTTCGCACCGCAGGCTTCTATAAAACATTCTTTGGAGCTGGTTTTTAGCAGCACCAGAAAATTGAAACGAAATACAAAATCAGCGTCCCCACCTGTTCCGGGGCATCTTTTGGAAACCGCACAAATTCCTCGGGGCAGCGTTTCTCACCCCGATAAACCGGATTTTTTTGTTATTGATTAGGATTTAAGAATGTAATATAATAATGTGTACATATCTGGAAAATAAGGGAGAAAAAGGAATTTTATATGATTAGAATGATTTTAAGCTTCATCTTTGCGGGAGCGTACTTAATTTTGACTATCCCGATCCTCGGCATCGAATGGATCATCGGAAAATTCAACAAACACGCCATGGATATCAGTTCCCTGCGCATGGTTCAATGGGCACTCAGGGTAATATCCAAAATCTGCGGTGTGAAACTGACTGTAATCGGAAAAGAAAATATCCCAAAAGATCAGGCTGTACTCTATGTAAGCAATCACCGAAGCTATTTCGACATTATTCTGTCCTATTCCCTGTGCCCGGGGCTTACAGGATACACTGCCAAATCATCCATCGAAAAAGTACCTCTTTTAAATGTATGGATGCGCAGGCTTTACTGTCTGTTTATGGATCGGGATGACCTCAAAAAAAGCTTGAAAACCGTACTGCAGGGCATCGAATACATAAAGCAGGGCGTTTCCATCTGTATTTTCCCGGAAGGAACGAGAAACAAGGAGGACAAACTGCTCCCCTTTAAGGAAGGCAGTTTAAAGATGGCAGAAAAAACGGGATGTCCGATCATCCCTATGGCAATCTCCAATGCCGGTGCTGTGTGGGAAGATCATTTTCCGAAAGTGACACCTGCACATGTAATCATCGAGTATGGCAAACCTATTTATCCGAAGGAGCTGCCAAAGGAACAGAAAAAGGGCCTGGGCAGATATACCCAGGATATCATTCAGAATATGCTGGATGCACACAAATCAATGATCTGATCCCAAGGATACTGACACATCCGGATCTGCTGTAAAAATGCTTACTAACTGAGGGGCAAACAATTGTACGATAACAATCGTTCCCCCTGCAATCAGCAATGTCATCTTTATACAGGTCTTCATGACAGGCCGTGCCCTTTCATATTCTCCTGCCCCCAGATTTTGCGCCGCCATAGTGGCTGCCGCACTGGTAGTTGCGGAAATAAACAGTTGACAAAAGTCTTTTATTTTATTTGAAACTCCATTTCCGGCAGAAACATCTACCCCATATTTGTTTATGAGCATCATGACAACCAGCCATAAAAAACTGCCATGCTCACAATACCAAGGACAAGAGAAAAAGAAAGCAGCGTACCGGATGATTTTTTATAATCCTCTTCCTCTTTATTGCCAAAATATTGCCCCATCAAAACATTTCCGCCTACTGTAAAACCGATCGCTATCTGTGTGATCAGATTCATGATCAAGCTGGAATTATTGATGGCAGATATGCCATTGCTGCCTATAAAATGCCCCGCAATGATAATATCAACTATACTATATACCGCCTGCAGCAAACTGGTAATTACCATTGGAAGCGCATATTGCAATAACTGTTTCGGCACACTTCCATGCGTCATATCATTGGTCTGCATTCCACTCATATTTGTCACCTCCACATCACTAAATTCAGGGAAGTTCATCTGATAGATTTTCTCTAATATACATAATGTGAGCATACATCAATTTGTACGCTGCCTCCTCATCATGTTCTGCAATTGCATCATATATCTTCAAATGATACTTATCTGAGATCTGAAAGTACTCAGGATGCTGTTCATAGGTTTTTCTGATATCCCCCTGGATATAACCTGTCTGATGCAGCATATCAATAAACTGGATAAAAAAACTATTGTGTGAAGCAGCGGCAAATCCAAGATGCACCAACTCATCCAGCTCTATTACCTTTTCATAATTATAAGCAAGCTGAAGATTCTGAACCGCCTGATGAAACTGTTCGTTGGCAGATCGTATCTTCTCCAAATCTGTGTCTGTGGCATTTCTGGCAGCCAGTTTTACTGCGATAGACTCGGTATATAAACGGGCATCCAGCATCTCTTCCAGAAAAGAATCACTCAAAAAAGCGTAGGTCTGCAGCACCTTTTTCAATGCCCCCGGCCGATATACTGCGATATAATTTTCTCCGCCCCAAAATGCTGAACAAGTGACGTGTGTAACGGTCGAAAATGTGGGTTATCCAGTATTTTTGATATCATTTCTTTTTCCATAGCTCCTCCATGCATATATTCAGCTAACGTTTTTATTCACCTGTATTAGCTCTTTGCATATGCCTCCCGAATCGCAGTGATGATCTTCGGATACTCCATAAAATGAGACGCCTTTATAAGCACCGTATCCTCTGGCTGCAAATATTCAAGCAACGCAGGAGTCAGAGCGTTCCGGTCAGCAAAATAGTGTACCTCCATCCCGCCTTTTTTTGCCGTCTCCGCCATATGTCTGCATAGATCTCCCGCACAGAACAGCACATCGATATCCTTTTCTGCAGCATATGAACCTATCCCGGCATGAAGAGCAGCCTCATTTTCGCCAAGCTCACCCATATCGCCAAGCACAGCGATCTTACGCTTTAATCCGTCCTGCAGCACATCCAATGCAGCCTTCATGGACACCGGATTTGCATTGTAGCAGTCATCGATCACCAGCAGATCGCCGATTTCCATGAGATTGGTACGACCGTCAATGGTTTTTGCACCGGAAATACCCTGTACGATCTCCCGGTTGGTCAATCCCATCACACGTCCCACACAGGCCGCCGCCAGTGCGTTACAAACATTGTGAGCTCCCGGGATCGGCTCACGCACCGATATACTCTCCTCCGGGAAATTCAGCGTCATAGCCATCCCCTTCAGACCGAGATTTTCCACCCCGGACGCAGTCACCTCATATCCCGTATTCCGGTGCGATCCCTCCGCCGGACTTCCGGTATCATCCTTCATTGCTTCATCCGGCGCACACACATGATAGCGCATCGGCGTCACACCCTTCACCGAATCAATGAGAGACAGCTTGTCGTCATCACCGTTTAATACGATAGCGCCATCCGGCTTTAAGAAATCAAATATCTCTGATTTTGCCTTCAAAATACCGTCTCTTGTCTTTAAATTTTCCAGATGGCACAGGCCAATATTGGTAATAACACAAATATCCGGCTTTGCAATAGCTGCCAGACGATGCATCTCGCCAAAATCAGAGATTCCCATCTCTACCACTGCCACCTGATGCTCCTCCCGAATCCGAAGGATCGTAAGGGGAAGTCCCACCTCATTGTTAAAATTTCCCACTGTTTTCAGTACATTGTACTTTTGCCCAAGCACCGCAGAGATCATCTCTTTTGTGCTGGTCTTGCCCACGCTTCCGGTAATCCCCACAAATTTGATATCCAATACGGAGCGGTAATAAGCCGCAATATCCTTCAATGCCTGCAAGGTGGATTCCACCAGAATATAACACCCCGGCACATTCTCCGGTATATACTCCACCACTGCCGCCGCCGCACCCTGTTCAAATACCTTTGCAAGAAATTTGTGTCCGTCCACACGCTCACCTTTCACTGCAAAAAACAGGTAATCCTGATCTATCTGGCGGCTGTCCTGGACACCGCCCCGAATCTCGATCTGCCTGTGCTCCTCAGTTCCGAAAAACGTACCGCCGCAGGCAGCGCAAATATGCTCCAATGTCATCTGTTTCATCTGTTTATCTCTCCTGGTATTTCTTCATGGAAATCTGAACGATTTTTTCACACAAATCCTCATAGGAAAGTCCGATCACCTGAGCCTCCTGAGGCAGCAGACTGGTGGATGTCATTCCCGGCAGGGTATTTGCCTCCAGACAGAACATCTCCTGCTTCTCATTCAACAGAAAATCCATACGGGCATAGGTGGAAAATCCAAATGCCTTTGCCACCTCTACAGCATATTTCTGCATCTGCTCTGTGATATTTTGGGGCAGTTCTGCCGGACAGGTCTCCACAGCACTTCCCGCTTTATATTTGTTCTTATAATCATAAAATCCTTCGATCGGTGCAATTTCAATCACCGGCAATGCCTCATATTCAATGACGCCAACAGAAAATTCTCTTCCCTTTATGTAATCCTCCACGATCACCTGATCCTCCCAGCAAAAAGCATCATCCAATGCCTGCTGAAATTCCCCTTCATCCCGCACAATGGAAACTCCGATACTGGAGCCTCCGCTGCATGGCTTCACTACGCAGGGCAGACACAGACCCGTATCTGCAAAAGCAATGTTTTTCTGCTCTTTTCCCAGAGAAATACCGCCCGGTGTAGGAATCCCGTTTGCAAAAAACAACTGCTTTGAAATCCCTTTATCCATAGCTATGGCACTGATCATACAACCGGAGCCGGTGTAACGGACACCAAACAGATCCAACGCTGCCTGTACCTTTCCATTCTCTCCCTGCTCACCATGCAGTGCCAGAAATACGATATCGGCAATCCGGCATACCTCCAGAACATTTGGTCCAAAAAACACATTCGGATCATCCTGACGTAAGGCTTTTACCGCCTCCAGATCCGGCGCCTCCTCCGGGATGTTTCCCGGGGTGTCGCCAAATTCCTCTGCCCGGTCAAAAATATCGTTTAAATCCTCCTCCGGTCTGTCAAAACCCAGAAAAACATCCACCAGCAATACCCGGTGTCCTTTTTTTTTCAACGCCCGGTATATATTTTTTCCGGATGCCAGAGACACATCCCTCTCCGTGCTCAGACCTCCCGATAAAACTACTATATCCATAAATTTTCTCCTTCTATTTACTCTGCTCACGCCTGCGGCTCTCAACCCCCCGGCGCTTTATCCATAGTATACCAATTACCATCAGCTTTCAAGCTATATCTTGCCGATGTTTACGCATTTCCGTGAAAAAGCACGGTTATTCCAATTCCAGAATAAGCTGCTCCAAAATCTGATTCTGGCGTTCCTGAATCATGAGTTTTTCACTGAAACGGCCGTATTCCTCACTTGCGTATCTGCCGAGAAACCGGGTGGCATAACGGTTTTTTGTCAATTCAGTCAAAAGAAGCAGCATCTCCTGTCCGTTTCCAAATACCTGATCCACAAATCCGAACAAATGAGATAAATGCGCTCCGGTCTGCTCCGCCTGCATTCTCAGGCTTTCCGCATGACGTGAAAATGATTGTCTGAAACAATCAAACACCTCCCCCTGCGCTGCGTCAGCAGGAAGCTTCTTTCCATCCAAAATCAGCGCTCCAAGCTCCCTCACAAAGCAGCGTGTAATGTACTCCTTTTCCCGGCTGATCGTGCCCCGAAGCTGCTCCAATTCCAGAGCTGCCTTTTCCTTCTCCAGACGCTGCTCCAGCACCTGTATCAAATTGCCGCTCATGGATTTTGCACGTTTCAGCTCATCCCTTAATAGCAGCATCCATTTTTCTTTTAGCATAACCTGCCTCATCTGTCCGGTAACTATGTCCAAAAGCATATTTACCAGCATGACTTTCTCATCAAACGGGGCGCCCTTCGCCCGGCTGCGGATAACAGGAGATTCCGTCCCTTCCAGAATCCGGTCCAACTGATAATCAGAACGATATTTCTGATACAGCTCAAAAAACATGCCAAATTCCTCAGCCACCTTTTTAAACTGAATATACTGCCCGAACAACTCCGGATCCACGGTAATTTGATTTTTCTCATAGAGAACGATCATTTTAGACAGATCTTCCCAACCTCTTGCTGTCACGAACTGTTTTCCGTCTATGGTCGTCTCAATCCGGTAAAAATCCTCCGGATGCAGTTCCAGATAGGCGCGGATTGCCGGATGTACCTCCCGCTCTATGGCATAATCTTTCCACACTTCAAAATCCGGCTCCACATCCATCCGTTTCAGCCGATCCCATGTAACAATATCAAAATCGCGTACCGATTTATTATACTCCGGTGGATTGCCCGCAGTTACCACGATCCATCCCTTTGGGATCTGATGTGTTCCAAAGGTTTTATACTGCAAAAACTGCAGCATGGCAGGCGCTAATGTCTCCGACACGCAGTTGATCTCATCCAGAAAAAGGATTCCCTCCTTCAGCCCTGTTTTCTCTATTTTATTGTATACAGATGCCACGATTTCGCTCATGGTATATTCCGCAACATGACAGGTGATTCCGCCAAAATCCTTTTCCACAATAAAAGGCAGCCCCAAAGCGCTCTGTCTCGTATGGTGCGTCATAGAGTAGGATACCAGCCCAACCCCAAGCTCTTCGGCAATCTGCTGCATAATGGCAGTTTTACCGATACCGGGAGGTCCCATGAGAAACACCGGACGCTGATATTCCGTGTTCAGACAGTAATTGCCGAATTCGTCCTTTGAAAAATATACCTGCATGGTATGTTTTATCTGTTCTTTCGCTTCTTTGATATTCATAGCTCCCACATATCCTCGTTGTTCTCAAAATGTTCTTTTTTATACCGCAGCAGCATGGAGGTCATCTCCACATCTTCCTGCTCCCTTGCCTTTTCCACCAATACAGCCAGCTCCTCATCGGTCAGAAAATCATAGGTCAAAAACACCTTCATCGCCGGATGACATTTCAGCGCAATGATCCTCTCCCCGACTCTCCGTGCCTGATCCCGCATAAACGCCTCATAAAGACGCTGTTGATAAAAGGTATGCAAATCCCTGCAGGATAAATACAGCATGGCAAACATAGTCTGCTCATCAATGGCATAGTTTATAATCTGCACGCCGGGTATATAACCTCTCTGCAGGGAAGAACACCCGTAAAAGGTCATACGTCCCACATCAGACACCACCGACGGAAGAGAGATTTCCTCCAGTGACCTGCACAGATAAAACACTTCCTCATCCACCCCCGTAATCGTCTCCGGCAATGTCAGCTCCTTTAAATTGACACAGGCAAAAAAAGTTCCTCTCGAAAGCGTTCTCAAACCTCTTGAAATCACTGCCCTTTTCAGACCGCTGCATTTTGCAAAAGAACGTCTTCCTAAAAACTGCACCGTATCCGGCATGACGATCTCCGTCAGACTGCGGCATCCATCAAAGGCTTCATGTCCAATGACAGTCAGATTCTTTGGTAAATGAATCTCTCTCAAAGCCGCACACTCCCCGAATGCCTGGGTTCCAATGCGTTTCACACTGTCCGGCAGAATAATCTTCTCTATAAAGTCACAGAAATAAAAGGATCTGTCCTCAATATCCTGTATTCCCTCCGGAACGACGACGACCTTCTCCTGTCCGGTATATTTTACTATTCCTTTTCCGCTTATCTGAAAATCTTCCATATCCGCAATCTCCGTACTCCATCTGTTTTACGCGCATTCCCCACCCGCAGCTTCTCACATATCCGCTTCCAGTTCATAGTCCATCAGCACCAGCTTCATCGCCCAGGCAGGCACCTTCGGTTCCCGGAAATGATGTTCCAGAAACACAAATGCAGTCTCATAGGACGGTTTTTGAGTCGGAAACGTCCCCTCCCCGTCGGTGAAATAGATCAATCCTTTCAGGTTTGTAAACTCCCCGGTCTTTATCAACTGCTCCACATGATCAAATGCGGGACGAAAATCCGTTCCTCCAAGGCCATGTATCTCCATATTACGCACATAATGCTCCACGTCTTCTCTGCCGGTGATCTTCACATCATTCTGCACCCGGTCATCACACTGAATGATATGCAGATTGATCTTCGAGAAAAAATTTTCATTCTGAAGGAGAATGTTGTAAGTCCGCTCCACAAATGCCTGAGCCAGCTCTCCCGCCACAGAAGCGGACGTATCTATGACGATCACAAACTCTTTTATTTTTTTCAGCTCTTTATATTCCAGCGGCTCCACCAGCGGCACATTGCCATACAGATTCAATCCATAGGTATAAAATGTATAGTCAAACTCCTCATCATTGATCTGCATCTTTTCCCCAAGGGTAAAAAATTTCTGTAAAAACAGACTGTAATCATACTTATCCCGATTTACCTGCCGCAGATTCTGCATCATACTGTCACTGTTTTCCGCCTGGGACTGCTGAAGATAATCCAGCTCTGATATGGCTTTTTTGCTGATCTGCGCCCAGAGAAGCTCCATCCCTTCCGTATCCAGCTTTTGGCCCTTTCCGGGATTATAAACATCCTCGCTCTCTTCCTCCGACGGATTATCCAAATCCTCATTTACAAGGCGCCAGCCCCCATGATCATCCCCCTGAAACACACTGCCAAGGGCATATAATTCCTCCTCCGGCAGATTCATCTTTTTAAAGTGATGATACAACACCTCTGCTGTCAGCGTGGGAAATTGCTGCTTTAACTGACAAATCAACTCCTGCTGCAGCTCTGAACGCTTCACATACAAAAGAGGCTCCTCCAGCTCATTGATGATATTTTCCACCGTAATATCACATGCCAGATTCCAGCAGGGCCCCTGATAGGATTCCTTCGCATACATATGACGGAACAGACAATGCAGAATACAGTGCATATAATAACGGATCGTGGAATTACGTTCATTCCGGTAATGCTGCAACACCGGAAGTACGCCAAAGTACAGCTTCTTCCCGTCACAGGCGAAGGTCACATTCTCCGCCGGTTCCAACTGCAGCAGATCCAGAGCTCTTGCCAGAAACCGAAACCGGATCAGCAGTGTATTCTTATGTAGCTGCATGAGTTCACAGGCAAGCCGCTTTGCCTTTTCTTCCATCTCTGCCACAGTCATTCCTCCTTCATTCATTACCCTTCACCATACCATATTGCATGATCGAAAACAAGAAAAAAAGGGATGTCCCCGGGCACTCTGTCCCTGAAACATCCCCGCTCTGCTTCTATTTCTCTTCATTATCCGGCTATTCTTTTTTCTGCCAGTCTGATCAGCTCCGCCAGCCGCCTGTTTCCGCTTCCCACGGGCACATCGCAGACAATGACCTCTTTGCAGCGGTTCATCACCTTCACCGCCTGTTCAAAGGTCTCCTGACTGATATCGCAGAAAGGCTCTTCTGTAACTATTTCTGCCGCCAGCAATTTTGCAAGCCGGTAGTCCACGTCATTGGTATACAAAATACCTGCCGCAAAGGGACGGTTTTCTTTCTGCAATCTGCGGTAAACCGGGATTCCGCTGCCGCATCCCGATATGACAAACACCTCCGGTTCCCCTTTCGGCTTTGGCAGCTCGATACTGCCAAACATGGGATCGAAAAATCCGTTATCAATATCATAGAGCTCCCGGATCATCGTCTCATCAAAAATCTCCTCCGGTGTCCCGTATCTGGATATCACGTCTCCCCTGACACAGATGATCTTATCCGCCACCTTTTGAGCCAGGTCGATCTCATGCAGAGACATAATGACTGTGATCTGCTTTTCCTTTGCCATGGATCTCAGAGTAGAAAGCAATTCCAGCTTATGTCTGATATCCAGAAAAGACGTAGGCTCGTCCAGAATGATGATCTCCGGCTCCTGGCAAATGGCTCTCGCCAGCAAAATACGCTGTCTTTGTCCATCACTGATCGCATCAAAATCACGATTGCCAAGCTCTTTTGCATGAACAGCCTCCATGGCAGCGTCTACCTTATCCTCATCTTCTCTGGTAAGAACGCCCAGACGACCCGTATATGGATAACGCCCTGTGGCTACCACGTCATGACAGGTCATAAGCTCCGGCTTCATTCGCTCGGTAAGCACCACCGCCATCTGCGTGGACAGCTCTTTATAGGACAGTTCCTTTAACTTTCTGCTGTCTAAATATACCGTACCGGCTATCATCTGAAGCTGTCTTGTTATACTTTTTAAAATCGTAGATTTCCCGGAACCATTTGGTCCGATCAGCGTAACGATCTCACCCTTTTCAATCCCGATATTGATATCATGAATCAACGTCACCCTATTATAACCAACACTCAGATCTCTGGTCTGAAAATAAAAATCACTCATCAGCGCCGTCCTTTCTGCCGATTGATCAGCATGGCGATGACCACCGGCGCACCAAAAATAGAAGTTACGGTACTGATATTCAGCTCCAGCGGAGCGAAAGCCAGTCTTGCAATCAGATCACTGCCCATACAGAACACCGCACCACCTAAAAACACTGCCGGAATAACCACCAGAGGCTTTGATGTTTTCAATCCCATCTTTACCAGATGAGGCACCGCAATACCCACAAAAGAAATGGGACCTGCAAATGCGGTCACACACCCCGATAAAATACTGGAAAGGAGGATCAAAGCGATGCGGAACAGCTTAATGTTTACCCCCATACTCTGAGCGTAGGACTCTCCCAACTGATAGGCTCCGATGGGCTTTGACATCAAAAAGGAAAGCACCGCGGAAACACCCACCACAATAACCGCCACCTGCACATCGCTCCAGCTCATGCCGGAAAAGCTGCCCAGAGACCACCCATGCAGATTGATAATATCGGAATCTTCCGCAAACGTGACCACGAAATCCGTCACTGCCGAACAGATATATCCGATCATGATACCTGCCACCAGAAGCACTGCCATATGTTTTATCTTTCTGGAGACAAGCAGAATAAATCCCATGGATAACAGTGATCCGACAAATGCCGCGATCACCAGCGTGTAGGAGGACACTGCCTGAAAATACTGCAAAAAGATGATCATCGTCAATGCCACTACCATTTTTGCACCGGAGGAAATACCAAGCACGAAGGGACCTGCGATGGGGTTTCCAAAGAAGGTCTGAAGCAAAAATCCGGACAGGGACAATGCTCCTCCTAAGATAGCTGCCATGAAAATACGGGGCAGACGAATTTTCCACACAATATTATACTGCGTGGAATCTCCTGCTCTTCGAAACAGAATTTCCAGAATCTCTCTCACCGATATATGAACACTCCCCAAATTGATATTCAACACGATGATAATACAAAATGCGATTGCCAGCACCGCAAACACCATGGTAAATCTGGAACGCCGCTTAAAATTTTCCCAGTGAAACGTATTCTGTTCTACCTCTTGCGCCTTTTTATTACCCAATGTCATTCCCCTTTGTTTTCCGAAAGCTGCTTACTGTTACATTTTTAATGAATCCTGTACAGGAATGTCATACCACTGTCATCCCCATCTGTCAGCATATGATGAAAATCAGAAATCATATTGCCAACGATATCCGTAGCCTGATACATATATTTTCCGGTCACCCACACGTTATCCTCCTTTACCGCCTTGAAATCCGCAAACAGCTCACTTTTTGCCATCAGCTCATCCACACTTTTCAGCTCACTGTCAATGGAGGAGTTATATATCAGATAATCCGCATTTACTGCGGCATCATAAAATTCTTCCATACTCAGAGAAACAGACGTCCTGCTTGAATCCGGATCGATCGGGCTGTCAAATATATATCTGCCTCCTGCAATCTCGATCATGGTAGCAATATAATCCGTCGTCTCCCGCACGACCACCGTACCATCGGTACTTACATAGAAAAAGGCAACGGTTTTTTCCGTATTTTCAAAGCCTTTCAGCTCTTCAATGATCTTCGCCTGATCCCCAAAAAATGCATCCGCCTCATCCTCTTTGTTCAGCATTGCACCGTAAAACCTGATCCACTCGGTGCGCCCCAGCGGATGAGACTCATAGCTGGAATAATCGATGAGCGCCGGAATATCCAGATCCTCGATCATCTCCTTTACCTTTGGAGAATGCAGGATCATTGTAGATTCGATTGCCAGATCGCAGTCCTCATCAATCATCAGCTCATAATCCGGCTCATCATATTTTCCCGCAAATAAAATATCTCCGTTTTCCATAGCGGTTACCGCATTCTCAATGTACCAGCCGGAAGAAGCCGTACCGGACAGCCGAATGTGATCCAGCGCATCCAGTGAATCAAACAAAGACATTGCCGCCGTTGCTGCCAGATATATACGATCCAGCGGCTGCTGCAATACGACCACATTCTCATTCAGTGCATCCGGCGCTTCTTTTCCCTCCGGTACGATCAGATACCGGGTACCGTCGGAAATTTCCAACAGCTTATATCCGTCGTTATAATAAAACACCTGAAACTGCGTGGCATAGGTCAAAGGCATCACCGATTCACAGGTTAATCCTTCTATCTGGGGTGCGTCCGCTGTCGTCACGTCTGCATTTGCAGACTCCTCTCCCGATGCCCCATCCGCTGTATTCTCTGTCTGTGTTTTGTCTGCTTCCTGCTGCGCAGAAACGTCAGGATTTGAATCCTCTCCGGCAGCCGGATCACTCCCGCAGGCCGCCATAGCGAGGATCATCGCTCCGCTCAGCAGGATTGCCATTATGCGCATACTGATTGATTTCTTTTTCATTCTGTTTTCCTCTTCTATAATACGCCAAACAGCGCCTCATAAACCGTTATCCACTCCACCTGAGCAGCGCCTTCTTCCTCCTGCATGGAGCGGTCAACAATGACCGGAATGTCAAGGAGCGCCATCTGCTCTGTCAGCTCCTTCAAAAGCTCATACTGCTCTTCCGGCGTCATTGCTCCTGTGTCCGCCGCATCTCCCTCTTTTGGAAACATTACAAGCAGATCGGATGGCATGATCATCATATCCACTGCGGATTTGATCAGCACTTTCTTTTCCGGTTCATCATAGGTGCCTGCAAAGACAACGGTCCCGTCCTTCAATGCGGAAAGAATGTCCTCATTTTTGCAGGTCTTTTTATCCAAACCGACTGCTGCGATTTTATCCAACATACCGATCTGTTCCATTGTATCGATCACCTGCTCACAAGCCGCATATGCTTTTTCAACCGGCCGCTGTACAATGATAACATCCTTTTCCAGTCCGGCAGGAATCTCAGCATTCTCCGGTACGATCAGATATTTAACCACATTGCCAAGATAAAGCTGCGCAGTGCGCTCCTGCGGGCTGATCTTATCCGTCTCGCCGGCTTTTTCCTCCGGCATCTGACTCAATTCCATATCACTGCCCCCGGCATCTCTTGTCGTATCGGAGGTCATATCAATCTCCAGCAATGTAATACCGCCCTCGTACCGGTAAATCCTGAAGTATTCTGCATGTTCCGGTGTCACTTCATCCTCATATTCCATGCCTGCGATCACCGGAGCCACATCATCCAGTTTTAAGTTTCCGGTGGATATTATACTGTTCTCTCTTGGCGGATTCTCCGGATCGACGCTCTCCACCGCCTGTGTGCCTGCCGCAGCAACCAGATAAATGTAGATCGTATATGTCACCTCATGCGCCTGCGACATTGCAGTAGTCATACCGATAATACTGTTGTTCCTGTTCAGCTCTACCGGAATGGTTACCGTGGATCCTCCATCCTCATGACTGGTGTCGTAGGTATCTCCGTCCGCCTTTACATATCCATATTTAGAACTGCTGAAACGAATATCAGCATATGTCTGTCCGTTTTTCACTGTAATCCCGGTGCAGGTGATACTGACCTTCCCCGTACCCCCTGACCAGGAAAAGCCATCCGGTGTATACACACCGTCTTCCAGTGTAGTAGAACTGTCTATTCTGTCGGTGGACTGATTCAGATCAGATCCGTCTTCTGATCTCTGCTCCAGAATTTTAGCTATTATGGTGGTAATGCCGAAATTTGCAACTCCGGTGATGGCAGCATAATTTCCGTCCTCCGGTGCGGCAGATGCCGATTCCGCCTCCGTCTCATCCTCCCCATCAGCAAACGTCGTGGCAGACGGTACTACTGCCAGCATAGCTGCCAGAAACAATGCAAGAAATCTCTTCAAATTTCCTTTCATACACATTTTCCTTCTTTCTTTGACTCTGCCGATTGTTGTTTCTTTCTTTATGTACAAACACGTTTTCTGTAAATAAAAAGCGTCTGCTTCCTCTTCAGAAAGCAGACGCCACTACTTCACACAAACATTTCGATCCATAATAATGAATTGCTTTCTTTTCGGAAGCGTGTTATATTTCACCTAATCGATACTATCTTATCAGAATTTTCTTATAAAAACTGGTAATATTTTTTGATGTTTGTCAGTTTTTTAGGAGACTATCTCAATCATTATGTTTTTTATCATAATACTTCTTTTACCACATCAATGGGCATATCCTGTCCCGTCCACAGCTTAAATGCCGCTGCAGCCTGATAGAGCAGCATGCCAAGTCCGTTCATAGTCCTGCAGCCTTTTTTCTTTGCCATAGCAAGAAGCGCTGTCTCCTCTGGTGAATAAATGACATCAAACACATTCAGTTCCGGATACAGATAGCTTTCATCCGGAATCAGGCACATACCTTCCAGCTTGCCCATACCCACGTTTGTGGCATTGCAGAGTAATACACTCTCTGAAATCTCCCGCTTTAACGCCTCTTTATCTTCCAGATAATAGAATGCCGCTTTACACTCTGTCTGGCTGTTGATTTTTTCCACGTTTGCCTTTGCACGTTCTGCAAACGGATCGTCCCCGTTAAATATGGAGATTTCCTTTACGCCGTCCAATGCAGCCTGCATACAGATCGCAGTAGCAGCTCCGCCGGAACCAAGCACCGTAATTTTCTTTCCGATAATATCCACTCCGGCATCCTTTACTGCCTCCATAAATCCTGTTCCGTCGGTAACGGTCCCCTTCAAAACACCATTGTCATTGATGACCGTATTTACAGACTGACACAATCTGGATGCGTCGGATATCTCATCCAGCAAAGGAATAATGTCTGTTTTATATGGCATAGATACGTTCCATCCACGCACATTCATGGCTTTCAGACCCTTTACTACGTCTTCCAGTCCATCCGGCTGAAAATCAAATGCCAGATAAGCATAATCCAGTCCCAATGCCTCGAACGCTGTATTGTGCATCATCGGTGATTTGCTGTGTTTGATCGGCGTTGCGATCAGTCCGATCAGTTCTGTGTGTCCTGTAATTCTCTGCGGCATACTGTGTATCCTCCTGTTATTCTGTCTTTTTGTTGCCATGCTGCTAATCCAAAAACCTGTCCAAATCCCTGTTGCTTCCTATGACGTACAGCAGCATATCCCTGCTCAAATGTTCCGTAGGCGAAAACTGCATATGCATCTGTCCTCCCTGACGGATTCCCACCACATTCAAACCATATTTTTTTCTGACATCCACTTCTGCCAGACTTTTGCCTACCCAGGCCAGGGGAACGGAAAATTCCACCAGACTGTAATCAGTAGAAAGTGCGATCCAATCGGTAAAATTCTGGGCTGTCAGATACTTTCCGATGCGTTCTCCCATTTCCTGCTCCGGAAATACGATCTGATCCACACCGATTTTTTCCAGTATCTTACCGTGGATGTCATTTTTTGCTCTTGCCACGATCATTCCGACGCCATGTTCCTTACACAGCATGGCAGTAACGATGCTGGCATCCATATGATCCACCATAGTGATAACTACGCCATCCACGTTTCCAAGTCCAAGATTTTCTATTGTCTCCGGCTCCGTCACATCTGCCGCCAGCGCATAACTTACAGCAGGGGCAATCGCCTGAATCTTCTCCGCATTGCTGTCCACGATCACCACCTGGCATCCGTTCTCCTCCAGCGTTTTTGCAACACTCTGTCCAAATCGGTCTGCACCAAAAACCACATACTGTTTTTTCATACTATGCTCCAATCCTTTTGTCCCGATAAGCTTCACACTATTCCGGTCCTACGCAGATGCGGACTACCGTAAGGCTCATTATACCATGTTCACTAAATTCATGCTTCACCCCTGGCTTGCATTCATTAAGTGTCCAGGTATTACTCCCACTAAGCCCATGCTTCGCTTATCGCTTGCATGAGCTAAGTGGTCATATTATAACATAATATGCTCTTCCGGCAAAGAACGATTTATATTTTTTCTTCCCACTTTTCCGGCAAACATCAGAGGAATGGTCACCGGACCGATACGTCCAAGATACATCAGCGCAATGACCACACACTTGCTCGCCTCATGCAGATTTGGTGTGACATCTGCGGTCAGACCTACCGTGGCGGTGGCGGATACCACTTCATACAGCAAATCTATCATAGGAATATCCGGTTCACAGAAAGATAATATCACAGCCCCTGCCAGCACCAGAACAATGGAAACTACCGTAATGGCAATCGCTGTCCGCACAACAGTGGGCGCAATCTTCCGCCTGAAGCATTCCGTGTCCTTCTTTCCTTTCAGTATTGACCAGCAGGTGAGAAGAAGCACTGTAATGGCGACAGTTTTGACACCTCCGGCTGTTCCAACCGGAGAGCCGCCCACAAACATAAGGATACACCCGAACAATTTGGACGCTTCCTGCAATCCTGACTGGGATATGGTATAAAATCCGGCTGTTCTGGTAGTCACAGACTGAAAAAATGCTGCCAGCCACTTTTGGGGCAGACTAAAATTCCCCAAAGTTTCCGGATTTTGGCATTCTGCCGCAAAGAAAAATACGGTTCCGCCCACAAGTAAGATCACCGTGACCGTAAGCACGATTTTTGTGTGCAGCCGCAGCTCACGCAGCAAATATCCAAAACTCCGCCCGGATGTCACCGCTTTTTTCAGAAATCCGGTCACATCCTGCCACACCATAAAGCCAAGACCACCCAGAATAACAAGTATGGCTGTGACAATATTCATCCATGGTTCTGCCACAAAACCGGCAAAGCCGGAATCTCCCAAAATATCCACCCCCGCATTGCAAAATGCGGACACAGAATGGAAAACGGAATACCAAATCCCCCGCAGAGGACCGTATTCCGGGATAAACCGAAACCCATAACAGACCGCACCGGCGCCCTCCACCACCAATGTAGCTCTCACCACATAGAGCAGCATACGCACCAGTCCGGTCATCGTATCCATATTAAAATGATTTTGCAGCACAACTCTCGCACTGACGGAAATCCGCTTTCCAATCAGCACCATAAACAGCATGGCACAGACAATGACGCCCCATCCTCCGATCTGAATCAGAAGCAGCAGTATAATCTTTCCAAAGAAAGAAAACTGCAGCGCGGGCACGACCGTCGTCAATCCGGTCACGCATACGCAGGTACAGGATGTAAATAAGGCATCAATAAATTTCAGACACTGCCCATTTGCATTTGCGATGGGCAGCATCAGAATCAATCCGCCCAATATGATCACACCAAAAAATCCCAGTGCCATAATCTGTGCGGCACCCCATCTTCGCTTTTTCACTGATATCACCTAATACTGCTGTTTCTATCATTCAGTGATGATATTTATTTGCTTCCTTCAGCCTTGCCATTGCGCGGGCAAGAGAAGCCGCACTTCTGTGATACTCTGCCACGCTCAGCTTCTGACGAAGCTCCTCCTGGGCGCGCTCCTTCGCTTCCCTGGCGCGACGCACATCGATTTCCTCCGGTTTTTCCACCGTATCCACCAGAACCTCCGCACAGTTATCGGAATTAAACTCGATAAATCCTCTGCCACAGGCTCCGGTAATGATCTCTCCGGTCTCTGTCACGACACGAATCTCGCCCTCCGTGACAGCATACACATATTCCTCATGATAGGCGAGAAGCTGTACCAGACCGTCCAGCGTTGGAAATGTAACAGATACCGCAGGACCATCATAGAAAATACGGTCATATGCTATGATCTTTAACTGAAACGTATTCATACTACTGCGCATCCCTTTCCTTATTCGCCTTGGCGATCACATCCTCAATCGTTCCCACGTTAAAGAATGCGGATTCCGGATACTCATCCATCTCACCCTCCACGATCATCTTAAAGCCCCGAATGGTCTCTTTAAGCGGAACATACACGCCCTTCACTCCGGTAAAGTTCTCTGCCACATGGAATGGCTGGGACAGGAAACGCTCGATCTTGCGGGCGCGATAAACAGTAGTCTTATCCTCATCCGACAACTCTTCCATACCAAGAATTGCAATAATGTCCTGCAATTCCTTGTAGCTCTGCAAAATCTCCTGTACTTTTCGGGCTGTCTCGTAATGCTCCTCGCCCACGATGTCCGCCTCCAGAATACGGGAGTTAGACTCCAATGGATCAACCGCCGGATAAATACCTTTCTCCACAATCTTTCTGGACAACACGGTAGTTGCGTCCAGATGGGCAAAGGTAGTTGCCGGAGCCGGGTCCGTCAGATCGTCCGCCGGAACATATACTGCCTGTACGGAAGTAACAGAACCGTTTCTGGTAGAAGCAATACGCTCCTGCAATTCACCCAGCTCATTTGCCAGTGTGGGCTGATAACCCACGGCGGAGGGCATACGTCCGAGCAATGCGGACACTTCCGATCCCGCCTGCACAAAACGGAAAATATTATCTATAAATAACAGCACATCCTGACGCTCTTTGTCACGGAAATATTCTGCCATGGTAAGCCCCGTCTCTGCCACGCGCATACGGGCTCCCGGCGGCTCATTCATCTGTCCGAATACCAGAGCTGTTTTTTCAAGAACTCCGGACTCTTTCATTTCCGTCCACAGATCATTACCCTCACGGGAACGCTCTCCTACACCTGTAAAAATGGAATATCCGCCATGCTCCGCAGCAATATTTCGGATCAACTCCTGGATCAATACGGTCTTACCTACACCTGCTCCGCCAAACAGACCGATCTTACCGCCCTTGGAATAAGGCGCTAACAGGTCGATAACCTTGATTCCGGTCTCTAATACTTCCACCACCGGGCTTTGCTCGTCGAAGGATGGCGGCTCCCTGTGGATACACCAGCTTTCTTTCCCCTGTATCGGTTCTCCCTCATCCAGCGTTTCACCCAGTACATTAAACAGGCGTCCCAATGTCTGGGTTCCGACAGGAACGGTGATTCCGGCTCCGGTAGCTGTCACCTCCATCCCTTTGTGCAGCCCTTCGCTGGCTGCCAACATAATGCAGCGCACGACATCATTTCCGATGTGCTGTGCCACCTCCATCACGCATCGTTTTCCGTTTTTATCCACTTCGAGAGCATCTTTGATGCAAGGAAGATTATGATCCGCAAACTCCACGTCCACAACAGGTCCCATAATCTGTACGATTTTTCCTTTTCTCATCCTGTCTAACCTCTCTTAAATTATTTCTTGTTTTTCTGTGCTCTGACTCCCGAGATCACCTCTGTAATTTCCTGGGTGATCGCCGCCTGACGCACGCGGTTGTATGCAATTTCCAAATCATGCAGCATCGCCTTCGCGCTGTCCGTTGCCGCCTGCATCGCCATCATCCGGGAATTGTGCTCACTGGCAAAGGATTCCACCAGTGCACCGTAGATAAATCCCGACACCACATTTGGGATCAGATTATCCATGATTTTTTCCACGGAAGGATAAAACATCAGCTCATCCCGGTAGCCCTGCTTATTTGAATGTTCAAAATCCTCTTTTTTAAGAGGGAGCAGCTTTTTGATCTCCGCATCCATGCGGAAGCTGTTCACCATTTTTGTATAAGCAATGTATATTTCGTCCAGCTCTCCATTCAAATACTCCTCCACCATCCTCTGCTCGATAATTCTCGCCCGATGCAGGGTGGGATTTTGTACAGTGTAAGAAAACTGTCCGTCCACTTCCATCCCTTTTTTCAAAAAATACTGTCTGCCCAACTCACCCACCACAAACAACTTGTTATGATGTCCCGCTGCCAGATGCTCGCCGGCCAGCTTTAACACATTGTGATTGTAAGCTCCGGCAAGTCCCTTGTCGGCTGTAATCACAATATATCCCCGCCGGATCTCCTCCTCCGGCTTTTCCTCATTTCTGCCGAAATAGACACTGTGGGACTGAGGGATCGACTGCATAAAACGTGCAACCGCCTCCTGCTGTGCAAAGAAGAAGGGCTCTGTATCCTGCAGATTCTTTTTTGCTCTTTTCAGCTTGGAAGAGGAAATCATGTACATGGCACTTGTGATCTTCATCGTATCTTTGATACTTTTCATTCTCATCTGAATTTCTTTTGCACTTGCCATAATTAACACCCGCTCATAAATTCTTTGGCCACTGCGAGAATCCGCTCTCCCAACTCATCGGAAAGCGCCTTCTTCTCATTCAGCTCATCCATAATCTGAGGATGCGCAGTGCGGAAATATTGCAGCATTTCCTTCTGGGTTTCTTTTATCTTTTTTACTTCTACAGGCAAAAACAGTTTATGTGTGGCAGTCCAGAGCGTGATAACCTGTTCCGCCATAGTCAAAGGCTCGCACAAAGGCTGCTTTAACAGCTCCATCAGTCCTTTTCCATATGTTAGCTGCTCCTTTGTATTATCATCCAGATCAGAGCTGAACTGGGTAAATACCTCCATCTCACGATACTGCGCCAGATCGATACGGATACTTCCCGCCGCTTTTTTCATTGCTTTTGTCTGTGCCGCGCCGCCTACACGGGATACGGATAGACCAACATTCACTGCCGGCCGCATGCCGGAGAAGAACAGGTTGCTCTCTAAGAAAATCTGACCGTCCGTGATGGAGATGACATTTGTCGGAATGTATGCGGATACGTCCCCTGCCTGCGTCTCGATGATCGGCAATGCGGTGATCGAACCGCCGCCCTTTTTTTCATTCAGCCGGCTGGAACGCTCCAGCAGTCTGGAATGCAGATAAAATACATCTCCCGGATAAGCCTCGCGCCCCGGGGAACGCTCCAGCAGCAGAGACAATGCCCGGTATGCCACTGCGTGTTTGGACAGATCGTCGTATACAATGAGCACATCTTTGCCCTGATACATAAAATACTCTGCCAGAGAAGTGCCCGCATAGGGAGCGATATACTGCAGCGGCGCCGGATCGCTGGCTGTTGCAGCCACGATAATGGTGTGATCCATAGCATCATGCTTTTTCAGCGTTGCCACGATCTTTGCAATGGTAGAAGCCTTCTGCCCGATCGCCACATAGATGCAGACCACGCCCTTTCCCTTCTGGTTGATGATCGTGTCTGTGGCAATAGACGTCTTTCCGGTCTGTCTGTCGCCGATGATCAGCTCTCTCTGCCCACGTCCGATTGGAAACATGGCGTCAATGGAAAGGATACCCGTCTCCATGGGTACGCTGACAGACTTACGTTCCACGATGGAAGGCGCCTCCTGCTCCACCGGACGGTAACCGTCACTCTCGATCTCACCCTCCCCGTCAATGGGAGCTCCCAGCGCATTGACGATACGTCCCAGAAACTTTTCGCCTACCGGAATACCTGCCATCTTGTGGGTGCGGCTGACTTTTGTGCCCTCCCTGATCTGCGTATCCCTGCCAAACAGAATGACGCCCGCCTCGCCTCTGCGGATATCCTGCACCATTCCTTTCACACCGTTCTCAAAGACGACCACCTCTCCGTACATGGCCTCATCTATGCCATATATAGTGGCAATTCCGTCTCCGACCCAGATGACCGTTCCCACTTCTCTGTTTTTTGTGTCAAAATCAAAATTTGTTATTTCTTCCTTCAGAATTGAGATAATATCCTGTGAACTTATTGCACTCATTTACTCACCTCTGGTATCTATAAAATCTTATTGCGAAGCAGCGCATAGCGCCCCTTCAGGCTCCAGTCAAAGGATTTTCCCTCTGCCTCCAGCACAAATCCGCCCATCAGCGTTTTGTCCTCCTCCATTTGAAGCTCCACATCTTCCGCATCAAATTCTTTTTTCAAAAAATCCCTGATGCCTGCAAGCTGAGTCTCGTTCGGAGCCTTTACATATCTTAACGTTGCATTTACCACTCCGGTCTGCTGATTTGCATACCTTCGGTAACCTTCTACAATTTCATGAAAATATTTGATATCAAGATAGGCGCAAAGCATTTTCATCAGATTATGAACCTCCCGGGGGAAAATTTCTGCGATAATACGCTCTTTTTCTTCCCTGTAAACTGCCGGATTTTCAAAAATCTCCTTCAACATCGGTTCAGAATCATATATTTCACACGCTTTTTCTATCTGTTCCAAGGGCATCCGCATATCCCACAATGCCTTCACATATTTCTCAACCGTCCATGTCATGCTGTTTTCCTGCCTTTGTCAAAAACTCGTTGTACAGCTCATCGCCGATCTGGTCACTGCCAGCCTCACCGATGATTTTTGCAGCCGCAGCCATAGCCAGCCCTGCGATCTCGCTCTGTACATCTGCAAGTGCCTTTTCCTGCTGTCTTTCGATGGAACGGTTCGTTTTTTCCATAAGAATTCTGGAATGATTTTCAGCTTCGGAAACAATCTGATCGTACTCTTCCTTTCCCCGCGCTCTCGCACTCTCAATAATGCGGACAGATTCCTCTTTTGCACCCTGCAAAGAAGCCTCATACTGCTCTTTCAGGCTTGCGGCCTCCATGTTTACTTCCTCTGCTTTTTTAAACTGGCTGTCGATCAGCTCTTTTCTCTTTTCAATCATACTCATCACTGGTTTAAATAAAAATACCCGAACAAGAATGAAGAAAATTATGATATTGATAATGACGAAAACCAGATTGATATCAATTCTTAGCATTCTTCGTTCCTTCCTTCAATTATTACTGTTCAGAACTTTTTATTTACACATAACGATGATCAGAATACCTACGATCATACCGTAGATGGCGGTTGCCTCTGCCAATGCACAGCCAAGCAGAAGGTTCTTTGTGATCTTGCTGTCTGCCTCCGGCTGTCTTGCCACCGCATCCACTGCTTTGCTTGTTGCGATACCGATACCAATACCTGCTCCAATACCTGTTAATGCTGCTACTGCTGCTCCAATTGCTACTAATGACATAATTATTTCCTCCTGTTATTCCTAATAATCTTATTTTTTACTTCCTGCCTCTGTCTGTTTTCTTCAAAGGCTACTCCAACGCTTCTTTCATATAAAGAGACGTCAGAAATACAAATACATAAGCCTGGATCAATCCGTCAAAGATATCAAAATACAGGCTCAATGCCACGGGTGCACCTATCGGTACCGCCATCTTGATCAGTTTCATAATGACACACGCACCCAACACGTTTCCGAAAAGCCGCAGACATAACGAAAACGGACGAATGAACAATTCCAGTACATTCATAGGGGCTACGATCGCTACCGGCTGGGCAAAGCTCTTCAGCCATTTTTTCGGACCTTTCGCCCGGATACCCGCCGCCTCAATGAGTATGATACTCAAAACGGCAAAAGCTATCGTCACATTGAGATCCTTGGTCGGCGGTTTAAAGCCAAATATACCAATGATGTCACTGGCTCCGATAAAGATCGCTACACTCATCAGATAATATATATAAGGTTTTCCCTTCTCTCCCAGAATATTATAGAAAAATCCATACAGCTTGCTGATACAGATTTCCAGAAGCATCTGCTTTTTACCGGGATTTGTCACACTGAAATTCCGAACCAGAATCAGACACAATACCACAAACACCGCCATGATGCCCCACATGATGACGACAGATTCCGCAACTTCGATACCGCCGAAGATCGGAATGGTAAATACTGTCTGACAATTTAGTTCCTCCATCAAATTTTCTGCCAGATCACCCGTATCCCTCACCTCCTTTGCGCCTTACTGCGCAGTCATTTATATTTCTTTTGGTGCGGGCACAAAATATATAGCCGCTATATACTTTTGCGCCTTGTACTTATAATAATATAATTCAATTTTTAATGTATGCTAAGATTGCAGTTTAATATCTCACTTTTTCCAGCAAAATGCACAATTTTTTTGTCGAATGTAATACATTTTAAACAATGGAGCAGGAGGCTGATCATTCGTTGACCGGCCTCCTGCTCACACCATATTGCGTAATCGAATTGATACAATAAGATTGTTTTATGAATATGCGAGGTTATTGATTTTTTAACGTTCTCTAAACACATACCCCGTTACAATTTCTTTACAATTTCTTTACAATCTCAACCGCATAGGAAATTAAATTATCCCGTATGTTCTACGTTTTTTCGTTGCGGCGTAAATACTTCCCTGGTAAACCTTTAGCGTTTGACGCCTGCCTGGAATTAAAAGCGACCATGTACAACATCAATTTCGGGCATAATAAGGAACTGATTGATAAACTGCGAAGATAATTTCTATTTATCGCTCTGACAAAAGGCTGTGGCTCCGATTGTTTCAGGGATTGCGAGGCATAGCCCCTCGTCAGAGCAAAAACCGAAATTTATACACGCTCTACCAGCAAACCGCTTCGATATGCCTGTAATAATTCCTCTAATTCCTCGATTTTCTCACGAAGTTTCTTTCCTACATCCGTATCTCCTACCATCTTACGCTTGGTAACATTCTGCTCCATCACAATATGCGAGTGAATGTCCGTTTCATTTTTCACAGCTTCCTCCATGGACTCAAATGGTTCATGGGCTGCAAGCACCAGACCATAGGAATTGTAAATCAATGTATAACCCGCAATACCCGTCTTACCCTGGTATGCCTTGGAAAATCCACCGTCAATGACCAGCAGTTTTCCATTACACTTCATTGGGGATTCCCCCTTTTTCGCCTCCACCGGCACATGTCCGTTGATAATATGAGAACCTTCCGACGGAAGTCCGAACTCATTCAGAATACGGTTCACCACTTCCTCATTTTCATAAAGTCTGTAATACGGATTTTTCGGCTCCTTATGTGTTTCTTTGTCCACAATATAATAACGCTCAAAAGTGGTCATCTTCTCTTTGCCGAACACCGGTGAATTTTTATTTTTCCAGATGAACCACAAAATATCCAGCCCCTTTTGTTTTTCCTCCGGATCAATGGCAAAGTATCCTTTGCGGGCATAATTTTCCAACACATCATAGAGCGCCTTGCCGCTATATTTTTTGCCATAGATTTCTACCTCCTGAAAACTTCCGTCCTCATTCAGCGGCACACATCCGTGATAAAGCAGATTTCCATTAAAAACCTTATACAGGCTTCCCTTGTTATACAGAAATCTGATATGCTTCTGCAACCGTTCACTATTCTGGAAGCTGACACGCAGTTTTTCCACCACGTCCTTCTCCTCCGGCGTCAGCTTATAAGGATCTGCCGGATCGATAGTTGGGAAACAGGTATCCTTCAACTGGTACTCTTTTCCCTCCAGGATGATAGTTCCTTTTTCCATATCCATCTTGTCCAACAACAGACGGTCATCCATATTAAAATCCGGATGGCGCTTGATCATCTGTCCTTCCAGCTTAAACTGAATAATAGAAATAGCCTTGTGCATTTTCTGGTCCAGCAGCGCATAATCTTCCAGATAATTTTCATCATCTGAGCTTACATGAAAACAGGTACAAGGATCTTTATCATATTTCGTCATGGCAAGCCTTGCCAGATGAATCATATTTATACCGTAGGCATCTTCCAAAATGGAAAGGTTGCCATATTTTGCGGAAATACGCAGCATATTACACATACAGCAGACCTCGCCCGCTGCCGCTCCCATCCAGAGCACATCATGATTTCCCCACTGGATATCCACAGAGGGCTGCTCCATCAGTGCATCCAAAATCAGGTGCGGATATGGACCACGGTCAAAAATGTCTCCTACTACATGAAGATGATCCACGACCAGCCGCCGAATCAGATGGGCAAAAGCGATGATCAACTCGGTGGCGCGCCCGGTGCGAATAACAGAATTGATAATCTCGTTATAGTAAGCTTCCTGATCCGCCACATCCGGGCGCCCGGTCATCAATTCTTCAATGATATAGGCAAAATCCTTCGGCAATGCCTTTCTTACTTTTGACCTGGTATATTTGGAGGAAGCAGATTTGCTTATGCGAATCAGACGATAGATCGTCACGCGATACCAATCGTCCAGATTTTCCTGTTCTTTCATCACCAGTTCCATTTTCATTTCCGGATAATAGATCAATGTGGCAAGCGTTCTTTTTGCCTGAATATCAAGTGAATTGCCAAACTCGTCGTCAATTTTCCGCCGGATGGCGCCGGAACCGTTGTTCATCACATGCTGAAACTGCTCATATTCACCATGAATATCCGTAATAAAATGTTCCGTTCCTTTTGGCAGGCTCAAAATTGCCTGCAAATTTATAATCTCTGTCGCTGTCGCCGCAATATTAGGATATTGTTGAGACAGCACTTTTAAATATTTTCTATCTGTGTCCTTCATGGTAATTCCTCCCATATATTTACCTTCTACAAAGAATGGATCGTGCCATACACCTTTCATCTCTTGCACGATTCATCTCTACCATGTACTTATCTTAGTACAATTTTCATTTCATTACAAGGATTTGTCTTAAAAATCTTGTCATGAATATAAAACTATTTTATAATTTCACAGACAGGTTTCATAAATAGTACTAAGGAAAAATTGTATTGTATGAAAGAATTACAAAGAATACTGAATATGCTGATCAGTGAATCACATGATCCTATGATGATTGAATCAATTAAACAGGGAAAAAATATCTTTCCTTTCAACACAGAAAATCGCATAATAGCTTACCTTCACAGTGAAGCAAAGGATGCCTTCTTCAAATATCATTTTCAGCAATTAAAACCTTCCTGCTGTGATATTTTCATCTGGATTGGCGTGTGTCGTGATGAGCTTTTATACTGGGTACTCACAAGCAGCGAGCTCATTCAAAGCGGGAATCTCGGACCCCAGCATCGAAACGAAAATACCGGAATTTCCGGCATTGAAGTTTTCGAAGGACAGGTATTTATGACCGAGGACGAACTTTCTCCGTTTCGCGTGGCAGAACAGGATGTTCTGCATGCAGTTCTGCAAAAGGGAGGTTCCTATATTTAAAGTTTCTCATACCTGACAACAAAAGGAAATGCCAGAATGGGTTATCTCCCCTCTGGCATCCTTTTATATAAAAATAAATTCTGACCCTCTAATGCTTCTAAAATAATCTGATATTCTTTTTTGGTCAGATCAAATAATTTTGCAATTTCCCAATCTAATTTATCGTAGATTTTCTGTATTTCATCTTTTTGAGTCTCATTCATCAGCATCTGCGCATATGATTCATACAGCTTCTGTTCTGCTTTACTGATTTTCGGCAGAGGTATTTTCTCAATATGTGACCGCAGTACTTTTATGGAATGAAACTGTTTTTGAAATATAAACTGCGCCACCCTCGAATTTAGAATTGTCAAAATATATTTAACACTGAGTTCATCTACCCGGGGAATTACAATATTACAGCTATTCAATGTCAAGGTCTGTCTGTCATCGTATGAAAAAATCAATTGATTGCTGATAAAACGATACAATAACTTTTCCGGCGCTCTGTAATACTCTGTCGGTGCAACCTGCTGGAACCTTTCCGGCTCGAAAATAATATAATTTCCCGACGAAGATGCCCTATATTTGT
This sequence comes from uncultured Lachnospiraceae bacterium, assembly GCA_964428795.1. Classification (GTDB taxonomy): domain Bacteria; phylum Bacillota; class Clostridia; order Lachnospirales; family Lachnospiraceae; genus CAYRZL01. The sequence continues at coordinate 27,577 of CAYRZL010000007.1, forward strand.
ATATATCCGAACCTTTTAATATCCGCTCCGTTTTCTCTGATTTAACAGAAGTGATATATTTTTTATTATTTCCGGTAACAATACCAAGTGCAAATACTGCGTTTTCAGCCAAATAGGTACATTCTTTATGCCCCAGAATTCTATCCAGCACAGCCTGCTCTTCATCCGTCGTTTGGAAACAAAAACCAGATTCGTCTACGGTCCTGCCTGATGCGATCCTGAATTTTTTATCACCGACATTCACCATCATTCCGACGCAATTCATGGGTTCCCCGGTGTTCTGCAGCTGCATAATAATACAAGGACACTGTACCTTATCAAATGCATTTCCCAGATACGCCAAATACTGAATGGAAGCTTTTTCCAATATTTCTTTTCTGATTGGCATATGCGCTTTCACATTCATAATTGCCTCGGGCAAAACATATGACATAACCCCTCCCCGTTTTAATTGAAGCAGTGCGCGTTCAATAAATACATCATACGATTCTATGTTTTTCCCCTCAGCAGAATGATAGTTCTTCCTCAAATAACTTTTTTCGTCTTCTTTAAATTCATATCCCCATGGTGGATTTCCCAATATATAATCAAAATTATCTTTATCGTATTGGCAAAGATAATTTAAATTTGTGATATTTCGATATAAAACAGATATATCCTCCGGATTATATTTTAGCGCCAGATTTATTCTTGTAACCTTGATGCTTATGTCATCAATATCATTTCCATATATATTTTCTATCTGAAACCCATCCGGAAGCTGAAGAAGAAAATTCCCGGTTCCGCAACAGGGATCTAAAATCTTTTTTCCCTTCAATGCCGTATCTTCTCCACACATCTGATCGATCATATGCTTCACAATTTCTGTTGGTGTATAGTAAGATCCTGTTGCTTTTCTTGCTGCTATATTCCTGCAGGAAATATACAGTAATCCTATGATATCCTCATTTTTTTCATATGTATATTCAAAAGTAAAGAAAGTCGGATACTTCTCTATAAATGCATGTGCATAATTTTTGTCTGCCAACAAATCATCAATCAGTCTGCCATATTTGGGAATTTCAATCTGCCCATTGATATACTTTAGCAGGATTCCATTTTGGGGACCCTGCTTTTCACATACCGACATGCACATTTGCAGTGCACACTCCGCCAAAAGGATTTGCAGTTCTTTCTCCCGGAGTGTTACACCTGTCTTTATCAGTTCATTCAGCAGGTTCCTGATAATTTCAATATTGAAAGATTCTCCGCTCACATATGAATGATATAAAGCATTCCCTGAAATATACTTTTTATTACGTCGGCTTTTTAGCTCCGGCTTTTTACCTGTCTGAAGATCTTTCCTTAACTTCTCCGCGTAGGCATTCGAAAAAAATGGAGTATTCCCCTCAACATACTGCGGTTCTATCTTTCCTAATCTAAGCCAATTTTTCCCTGTTGCCAGAGAAACGGAAATATTTTCACACAACTGTTTTAAAGGAATCAGATCAGTTTCCAATATTTCCATATTTTTCCTTTCATCTGACACACCCACATATAACCTCACACATTTGTAGTATTACGATCATTCCTATCTGCAAATATCAGTCTCCATTTTCGAAAAACAAAAACAAGCAACGATAAAAACAAAATACCTGCTATTGTACCTCCGCTGTCGATCAACACATCTTTCACCTGACAGCTTCGCCCCGGTACGAACCACTGATGAATCTCATCACTACAGGCGTACAAAACAGACAAAATCCAAGCCAACCACCAGCGTCCGGTCCGCTTTACTTCAAACGCCCCCAGTGTTAACAACCACAGGATACCTAATATAGCATATTCTGTTGCATGAGCACACTTACGCACCGGATGATCGATTTTCTGTGCAAAGAGAAGCTGGTCTTGCTCACTCCACTCCTCAAAATGAGGTACAAACACTTTTCCTACACACATTCCTACCTTCAGACTGGTATTTGAAGAATCCCCTGCCTCTTTTGCTGAAAAACTGAAGATTACGATCATCCAGGCAATCAAAATCAATATATATATACTGCGGTTTATATTTTTCACCTTTATTCTACCGTAACACTCTTTGCCAGATTTCTCGGTTTATCCACATCCAAACCTTTGGCAACGCTGACATAATACCCCAGCAGCTGCAGCGGAACAACCGCAAGACTTGCCGAAAAATGCTCATCTACCTTCGGAATATAGACGGTAAACTCTGCGGTATCCTCAATATTATAATTTCCATAGCTGGTCAGCCCCATCAGATATGCGCCGCGGCTCTTTACCTCCACCATGTTGCTGACAGTTTTCTCATAGAGCTCAGACTGGGTCAGCGTACCGATCACCAATGTGCCATTCTCAATCAGACTGATCGTTCCATGTTTCAGCTCGCCCGCCGCATAAGCTTCAGAGTGAATATAACTGATCTCCTTCATCTTCAGGCTGCCTTCCAGACAGATAGAATAGTCGATTCCCCTGCCGATGAAAAAGATGTCCTTTGCGGATGCAAATTTTGCCGCAAACCACTGAATGCGCTCTTTGTCATCCAAAATCTTCGCAATTTTATCCGGAATCGTCTGCATCTCTTCCAGCAAATGCTGATACTGATCCTCTTCCATCTCTCCTCTGACTTTTGCAAACTGCAGTGCCAGCAGGTAACATGCAATAAGCTGTGTGCTGTATGCTTTCGTGGTAGCGACGGAAATCTCCGGACCTGCCAACGTATAAAATACGCTGTCCGCCTCACGGGCAATGGAAGAACCGATCACATTGACAATACCGAGTGTCTTTACCCCGCGGCTCTTTGCTTCGCGGAGTGCAGCCAGGCTGTCCGCTGTCTCACCGGACTGGCTGACCACGATCACCAGACCGTCCGGATCCAACAACGGTTTTCTGTAACGGAACTCGCTCGCAAGCTCTACACGCACCGGAATCTTTGCCAGATCCTCAATGACATACTGCGCCACCATACCCACATGATACGCAGAGCCGCAGGCTACAATATAAATCTGCGTTATATTTTTTATCTCCTCTTCACTGAGATTCATCTCACCAAGATCGATGTGTCCGTCCTTTATCACAGACGCAATGGTATCCTGAACAGCTTTGGGCTGCTCATGAATTTCCTTGATCATAAAATGCTCGTAGCCGCCTTTCTCTGCCGCCTCCGCATTCCATGTAATCTCCGTGATCTCCTTTTCGATTTCATCACCGTCTATGTTATAGAACGTTACTGCGCCCTTTTGCAGTCTGGCAATCTCCATATTGCCAATGTAATATACATTGCGGGCATGCTTCAAAATAGCTGGAACATCGGAAGCCACATAGGACTCCCCATTTTCCATACCGATGATCATAGGACTTTCTTTTCTTGCCGCATAGATCTCGCCCGGATAATCCTCAAACAAAATACAAAGCGCATAAGAACCGCGGATACGCATCATTGCATGGGCAATGGCATTCACCGGACCCTCATCATTATATTTTTTATAGTAATAATCTACCAGTTTCACAGCCACCTCCGTGTCTGTGTCGGAATAAAACGTATAGCCCCTTCTCAAAAGCTTCTCTTTTAATTCCTGATAGTTTTCAATGATACCATTATGAACACCCACAACCGCACCATCTGCACTCATATGAGGGTGAGCGTTGGTTTCAGACGGTTCACCATGGGTAGCCCAGCGCGTATGACCGATACCGCAGGTGCCCTTCATAGCCTTACCATCATTTGTTTTCTCCGAAAGACCTTTTAAGCGCCCCTTTGCCTTTACGACTTCTACCTCTTTTTCTCCATCACGGACCGCCAGTCCGGCAGAATCATATCCCCTATATTCCAGCTTTGACAATCCATCCAACAAAATAGGCGCTGCCTGCTGATAACCGGTAAATCCGACAATTCCACACATAAGAATATCCTCTCTTTCTACTTCGCTGCGATTACATCAGCCATATTATACAATCCTGCCGGTTTTCCTGCAAGGAATTTTGCTGCCTCGATGGCGCCTTTTCCAAATACCCCTTTCGAATATGCAGTATGCCTGAACTCTATGACCTCATCGGGACCGCAGAAAAATACTTCATGCTCTCCTACGATATTTCCGCCCCGGACTGCCTGAATACCGATCTCATATTTGTCACGTTTTACCCGCTCACTGGAACGGTCATATTTGTATGTATAGTCCTCCGGCAGCGCATCCCTCATTGAATCCGCCAGCGCCAGCGCCGTACCACTTGGAGCGTCCAGCTTCTGATTGTGGTGTTTCTCCACGATCTCCATATCAAAGCCTGCCGGTGCCAATATCTGAGCCGCTTTTTTCAGCAGATCCATCAGCGTATTGATACCAAGAGACATATTTGCGGATTTGAGCACCGCTACCTGTCTGCTGGTCGTCTCCACCAGCGCCAGCTGTTCTTCGGACAGTCCCGTAGTACACAACACCACCGGAATCTGCCTTTTTGCACTGAAGGTTAAAAGGTCATTGATCACAGATACGTTGGAAAAATCGATGATCGCATCCGCCTTTACATCACAGTCCGCCACATTGGCAAACACCGGATAGGTATTTTTGATGCCATCATATTTATCAATTCCTGCCACGATCTCAATCTCAGGATCAGCCGCGCAAAGTCCGGTGATCACCTGACCCATATGTCCATTACATCCGCACATGATTACTTTTGTCATTGTTTTCTCCTCCTGCTATATGTTGTTCCGAACAATTACAAGCAGCGAAAGAAACCTCCACAAAGCTTTCTTTCGCATGCCTGGCAACAAGCAAAACTCCACCAAAGCTTTCTTTTGCATGCCTGGCAACAAACAAAAGTGTGCTTCCCGCCGCCAGCGGCAGAAAAAATGAAGCACACTTCTATATATCTTACTGTTCTGAACAGTACCCTATTTCAATAATCCAAATTTTACCATTTCTTCACGAAGCACGTCCTGATGCGCCTGCTCCAGCTCAAACAAAGGCGCTCTAAGCGAACCTGCATTCATGCCAAGCATATTCATAGCGCATTTTACCGGAATCGGATTTACCTCACTGAACAATGCATGGATCAGCGGCAGAGCTTTCATCTGCATATCCAAAGACTTCTGAAGATTTCCGTCCAGATAGTCTGCCACAATATCGTGCGTCTCCCGTGGTGCAATGTTTGACAATACAGAGATCACGCCGATGCCCCCGATGGAGAGCAGCGGAACGACCTGATCATCGTTTCCGGAATAAAGCTCCAGCTTCCCGTCACAAAGATTCATCGTATCCATCGCCTGAGCGATATTTCCGGTGGCATCCTTTAATCCGACAATATTATCGACATTTTTTACCAGTGAAGCAACGGTCTCCGGCATCAGATTACATCCGGTTCTGGACGGTACGTTGTACAGGATCACCGGCACTTTTGCAGCCTCTGCGATCATCGTATAATGCCTGATCAGTCCGCCCTGTGTAGCTTTATTGTAATATGGCGTCACCAAAAGCACACCGTCTGCACCGGCCTCTTTTGCCTCTGCGGACATATCCATAGCTGTTCTTGTACAATTAGAACCTGCACCTGCAATGACAGGCACCCGATGCTTTGTGAACTCTATCGCAGCTTTGATTACATCCAAATGCTCCGGAATCGTCAATGTTGAACTCTCGCCGGTAGTTCCGGCAATAATGATTGCATCTGTACCATTATCAATCTGATAGTTGATATTGGTCTCCAACTGCTCATAATTTACTTCCAGATTTTCTTTCATCGGTGTAACGATTGCTACACCTGCACCTTTAAAAAGTGGCATTTTCTTTCCTCCTAATCTCAAAGAAAAACCGACCCTTATGATGAGCCGGTTTTAAACCATGTCCGAATTTGAAATTCAAATATATGTTGATAGCGCCCCATCTGTTCAGATGACAGTCGATGAGTTATTTACCCATCGCCCAAGCGTAGATGTGCAGTTCATATACGCTTTCGGCGTGCCTCCCTTTCCGTGGACTTCGTCTGCCCCTGCCGCATCCGCCCGCGTACTGATGAATTACGAAACCTCTATCCAGATATTCATTTAACTCTTTGACTATAGCACCATTATAAAACAATGTCAACGCCCTTTTTGCTTCTGGAAGTTCCGGTATAAGCCCCTTTTGCTTCTGGAAGTTCCGGAATTTACACGTTTTACTCCAGAAAATCAATTTTGCTGACAGAAACTTCATATGCTACTCTCTGCTCCGTCTCCTCCTCATTGATTCTTTTTACATATTCCCTGCTCTGAATACGTCCTAACACCTGCACATGACCGCCAATATCAAAACCGGATGCAAAACGTGCATTTCTTCCCCAGCAGATACACGGAATATAATCGGATTTTCCGTAAGAACGATTTACTGCAATAAGCAGGTCTGCGATTTCTCTGCCCAGCGGTGTTTTGCGGTATACCGGCTCCTTGCACACATATCCGTCCAGAAAAATCTCATTGGTGTTTTCGTCCTCGTCAAAATCATCCAGAAACTCCAGCTCCCGCACAAACACGGATAAAATCAGCCGGTTTTTCTTCTCCTCGTGACGGTTATAAGACCGGAACTGACCGATGACATGTATGATCTGCCCTGTATAATCCTGTTCGGTATCGATCAGACGCTCCGAAACCATCAGCGGTATGTAATCTACAAAGTTGCTCAATCGATTCACGGATACCTCCACCATGTAAAATCCTTCGCCAAAAACCTCGTGGCTGAATCGAAATTCCGATACAATTTCTCCTATAATAGAAACCTGGTTGTTTTCAAACATTTTATCTGTCATGAATTTTTTACTCCCTTCTCGCCTGTAAGCCGGCATCTCCTGTACAAAGTACCATCTTTTCACTGCATAAGGACTCGAAGGTTGTCGAATTTTTAAGTAAATCGATTTACATTTTTTGCTAAAAGGTGACATTTTTTGATTTTTTCGACTTCCAAAATTTGATATTTAGCTGATCATACCGCCGACCATACCTGCTGCCAGACAAATGGCAAATGTGGTTCCCACATGCACCACATCACTGCCGATTCCCTGATTCATCACAAGAGAACCGATGATCAGGACCGCAAAATACAGCCCGCCCATCACAAGTCCCCAGATAAATTTCCTGGTTTTCATCTTCTTTCCGATCATAATACCGCCCAGTACCCCGGATACAATGTAGACTGCCAGAATCGCAATAGAAACCACCTGCTCACTGAGGCGGAATTTATATAATAAAAATGCGATCACCAAAAGTAATACCCCGGATACTACATACATTACCAACAGCGTGGTCAACAGCTTCAGCGCTTTGGCTCCCCCTTCTGCTCTTCCCATCATATGCCTCCATTCTTTATTTATTGCGAAACTTCTCAGTACTATACATATGAGAGGTTGGCCCAAAACAGAACCTCCGACAGCACGTTAATAAATCTGAATTTTGTGTAAAATGTATTGCATTTTTTTCCTGCTTCATATACTATGAATCTCAATAGTTACGAAAAATACGAAAAATATATTCAGAGGTGATTTTTTTGGACCCCAGTGTCGTCATACAATTAGTAATTTTGGTCGTTTTCCTGATTCTATCCGCATTTTTTTCTTCTTCAGAAACTGCGCTGACAACGGTAAATAAAATCCGTATCCGCACTATGGCCGAGGAAGGAGACCGCCGGGCAGAGATACTTTTAAAAGTGACCGCAGATTCCGGTAAAATGCTCAGTGCCATCCTTATCGGAAACAATCTGGTAAATATCGGTGCGTCTTCTCTTGCCACCACACTTGCCATTCGAATATTCGGAAATGCAGGTGCAGGTATCGCCACCGGAATTTTGACGGTTCTCATTCTGATTTTCGGAGAAATCTCACCAAAGACCCTTGCCACATTGCATGCGGAAAGGCTTGCGCTGCGGTTTGCGGGAATCATCCATGTTCTTATGACGGTTCTCACTCCGGTGATCTTTATTATTCAGTCACTTGCCATGTTGTTTCTGCGTGTTCTCGGGGTGGATACCAACCGCAGTCAGATTTCCATGACCCTGACAGAGCTTCGTACCATTGTAGATGTCGTTCATGAGGGCGGCGGCTTAGAGGAAGAAGAAAAAGATATGCTGCACAATGTGTTCGATTTCCGGGATGCTCTTGCAAAAGAGGTTATGATTCCCCGCATCGACGTGACCATGAGCAGCTCTGAGTGCAGCTATGATGAGCTGATGCAGATTTTCCGTGAAGATAAATTTACCCGTGTACCGATCTACGGTGAATCCCAGGATGACATCATCGGCATTTTAAATTTTAAAGACCTGCTGTTTCTGGACGAAAAAAAGGATTTTCATTTGCAGGATCTACTTCGGGAGCCATATTTTACTTACGAACACAAAAAGGTATCTGAGCTTTTTATGGAGATGCGTGATTCCCGCAATTCCATGGCAATCGTGCTGGATGAGTACGGAACCATGGCGGGACTGATCACACTGGAGGATTTACTGGAAGAGATCGTGGGTGAGCTGAGAGATGAATACGATGAAGATGAAGTGGATCCGGTGCAGCAGCTTTCCGATTGCGAGTATCTGGTATCCGGTTCCATGAACTTAGAGGATCTGAGCAACCAGCTAAAACTCAATCTGGAATCAGATGACAATGATTCCATCGCCGGATATATGATAGAGATGCTGGATCACCTGCCCAAGCCCGGCGAATCCTATACCACGGAGAGCGGTGTATATATGCGGGTAAGAACACTGTCCCGAAACCGCATTCAGTCTATTTACATCCGGCTGCCGGAGGAACAGGCGGACCAGTAGTATCAAAATAATTATATTGTATCAAAAAACAGATGCCAGTTTACATAAAGCTGACATCTGTTTTCATGTGATTTATAAATAATTCAGATTCCATCTGTCCTAATAAGATACGATCAAAGTTTCAAAACCTTCCCTGCGCAGCATTCTCTGTAATTGTACCGCATCTTCCAGATTGTCACTGCCGCCCACCCGAATATAATAATTCTTGTTATCATATGTGATACTTCCGTCAAATCCTGCCCGCTTCGCCCGCTCCAACATATATGCGGCATTGATGTCATATCGAAACACGCCAATCTGTACCGCATATTTCTGAGGCAGCTCCTGCATACGCACAGGTACATTCATTTCAATTCCTTTCGCAATGGCATTTACAACCTGGTCAAATTGATCATCAAATATCTCATTGTCCCTGTCGTTATTCAAAAATCCCACCTCCAGCAGCACCGCAGGCATATCTGTCTCCCGAAGTACGATCAGATCAGGATTTGTCTCTATCCCAAGATTCTGAAAGCCCACTCCCGCCAACTGTTCATTGATGGATTCTCCCAATGCTCTCGCTTCCTGCGCTCCCGGATAGATCAGCGTCTGCACTCCGTTATAAAGATTATCCTCCAGACTGGAATTTCGATGAAGGGATACAAAATAACGTCCCTCTGCCTGATTGGCAATCTCTGCCTTTTCATAAGGAGAATTATAAGTATCATCGGTTCTTGTATAATAAACCGTATAGCCTTCTTCCTCCAGCCTTTTTCCAAGTGCCAATGCCAATCGCAGCACATCATCTTTTTCCTTTCTGTCCCGGTACATGGCTCCATTGTCAAAACCGCCGTGTCCCGCATCGATCACAATATCTACTGCCATTTTTCACCCTTTCTTCCTGTCAGCAAAGAGTCTTTTTTACAATATATGCAGAACGTCATAAATCATTGACAAACTCTAAAATATATTCTATACTTTGAACGTATTTTATTTTGATAATCAAACTAATAGGTTGGAGATACATATATGAGAGCAAAGATAATTGGCACCGGAAGTTATCTTCCGGAGAAGATCCTGACAAATGACGATCTGGCGCAAATGGTTGACACCAGCGACGACTGGATACGCACCCGCACCGGCATTGAGCACAGACATATTGCTTCCGGTGAGGAAACCACCACATTTATGGCGGCAGAGGCTGCACGCCGCGCCCTTGAAAATGCCGGAATGACCGCAGATGAACTGGAACTGATCATTGTAGCTACCGTATCCGCAGATACTCTCGTACCGAGTACCGCCTGCGGCGTACAAAAAGAACTGGGCGCTGCAAATGCTGTCGCCTTCGACATCGGAGCTGCATGTTCCGGCTTTGTATTTGCCTTGAACACCGCAGATGCTTATTTCCAGATCGGCGCTTACAAAAATGCCCTTCTGATCGGTGTGGAAACCCTGTCTAAAATCACAAACTGGGAAGACCGCTCCACCTGTATCCTCTTTGCGGACGGTGCCGGTGCGGCGATTGTAAAAGCAGATGAAACAGGAATGATGGCATGCATCCAGGGAAGCAACGGTGCGAAAAAGGACGTTATCATCGTCAACAGCCGCAGTCTGCACAATCCGTTCTCACCGGAATTTGAACCCATGGATTTCCTGTACATGAACGGGCCGGAAGTGTTTAAATTTGCGGTAAAAACCGTTCCGGAATGCATCAAAAAAACACTGGCAAAGGCGGACCTGACTCCACAGGATATTGACCTGTTCATACTGCATCAGGCGAATATGCGCATCAATCAGTCCATTTCCAAAAAACTGAATATACCGATTGAAAAATTCCCTGCAAATGTAAACCGCTGCGGCAACACTTCCGCGGCAAGCATCCCGATTCTGCTGGATGAAGTAAACTGCAAAGGCATGCTGCATCCCGGAGATAAAGTGGTTCTGGCAGGTTTTGGCGCCGGCGTCACCTGGGGAAGTGCAGTACTCACATGGTAATTTTTTCATAACAAAATTTCTTTTTTGAATCAAAAGAGCCGATCATGCCCGGGCACTTGCCCCGCACGATCGGCTCAAAAAATATAATTCTAATCACAGATTTCCATCTCCCGCAGAGCCTCCAGCCCGGCTTTGGTCAGAATAGCAAATTCTGCTTTCAATCCCACTGTCTCCGGAATATGCACAACCATCTCTTTCACATCCCGGCATATTTTTTCCTTTATTTTTCCTTCTTTCATTTTTCCGAAATTAAGTAGTACAGAGCAATAGCTGCGATCCTGCATGCAATCCACCGCGTAGGTTGCTATCAGATGACGCATTTCCTTATAAAGGAGCTCCTCGCCAAAATGGTCGGCTCTGGTCAGACACAGTTCTTCCGCTGCCTTCTGTGCCTCTTTCCGATTGCTTTTCATTGCAAACCGTCCGGTCCGGTTTCCGGAAATAAAAAGCAGCTCCAGCAGGTTTCGCAAAAACATATCTGCGTACCCATCAGATTTTTTCATTTTTTCATAACGACAATCCCACAGTTCCCTGCGCAATGCATTTTCCTGCAAATCCTGTTCCAACAAAAGCTCCAGTCTGATCGATGGGTCTAATTCCATGTAATAGCTTTTTGGCCAGTTGTAAGGACTTTTTTGCTTCGCCTCTGTCTTTTTTTCTTTGATCAGCATATAATTCTCCACATATTTAATATATCAGGTTCCCCGGTCATATTTGGATATCTCACCGGATATACGTTCTATTGTATCCAATATTCACTCACAACACAAGCCTGTTTCTTACACATTATAACGATTTATGGATTCGTTACTGTTCAGACAGTACCTGAGCATTTAGCTGCTCAGGTACGTAAGAACGTGATTCAGGTGTGAGCAGGCTCCTTTTGCGAAGCAAAACTTAAAATGAGCCTGCAAATTGTTACTGGAACGAGGTACGAGTGAACAGTAACATGGATTCTGAACAGTGACGATCGCCTACACTTGAATCCTCAATGCGCGGGCTGCGTTCAGCACTGCAATTACCATTACGCCCACATCAGCAAAAATCGCAATCCACATATTTGCAATACCAAGTGCGCCAAGTGCCAGACAAATTGCCTTGATCACAAGAGCAAACACGATATTTTGCATTACAATTTTCATGGTTTTGCCGGAAATACGCATGGCTAACGCAATTTTTGCCGGATCATCATCCATCAAAACGATATCTGCCGCCTCGATTGCCGCATCAGAGCCAAGAGCACCCATGGCAATTCCTATATCTGCTCTGGAAAGAACGGGAGCGTCGTTGATGCCATCTCCCACAAACGCAAGCTTTTCTTTCTCCCCTTTTTGTTTCAGAAGTTTTTCCACTTCCGTCACTTTGTCTGCCGGGAGAAGCTCACTGCGCACTTCATCAATACCTATCTCTGCCGCAACTTTATCTGCCGCTGCTGCTCCGTCTCCGGTAAGCATGATCGTCTTTCGAATGCCGCTTTGTCTGAGGTCTGCCAATGCCTGTTTTGAGCCTGGCTTCACCACATCGGAAATCGTAATGAAACCCGCATATGCTCCATCGACGGACACATGCACGATCGTTCCGGCGGGAATGTCCGGCCTGCTCTCCGGATGCGCGTCGATTCCTTCCCGGTCCATCATCTTCTTATTTCCCGCACACACCTGATATCCATCCACAACTGCCTGCACACCGCATCCTGCAATTTCCTCTATCTGATCCACCTTTTCCAGATCCAGACTTTCACCATATGCATGCTTTAAGCTCAGACTGATGGGGTGACTGGATGCGCTTTCTGCATATGCTGCATACCTGAGCAATTCTTTTTCTTCAAATCCATCCGCCGGATATATTCCGGTAACTTCAAACACACCCTTCGTCAATGTGCCGGTTTTGTCAAACACAATATATTTTGTCTGACCCAATGCTTCCAGATAATTGGAGCCTTTTACCAAAATTCCGTTTGTGGATGCACAACCGATACCGCCAAAGAAACTAAGGGGTATGGAAATAACCAGGGCACAGGGGCAGCTGATAACAAGAAATGTCAACGCACGAATGATCCATGTCTGCCATCCCGGCGCATTTCCCATCAACAGTGACACAACAGGCGGCAAGATCGCCAATGCCAGTGCGCCATAGCAGACAGCCGGAGTATAATAACGGGCAAATTTCGTAATAAAATTCTCGGTTCTTGCTTTTTTCATGCTGGAATTTTCCACCAGATCCAGAATTTTAGAAACCGTTGATTCCTCAAATTCCTTTGTGGTTCTGATTTTGATCACGCCGGTCATATTGATACAACCGCTTATAATCTCATCTCCGGCAGCCGCATCTCTCGGTACGCTCTCACCGGTAAGCGCGCTGGTATTCAAAGTCGTATGACCTTCCGCGATCACACCGTCAATGGGCACTTTTTCACCGGGATTTACTATAATCTCCGTACCGATTTCCACATCATCCGGGTCCACCTGCTCTAACTGTCCATCTACCATTATATTTGCATAATCCGGGCGGATATCCATTAACGCTGCAATATTACGCCGGCTCTTGCCCACCGCCACACTTTGAAACAGCTCGCCAACCTGGTAAAAAAGCATAACCGCCACGCCTTCTTTAAATTCTCCCAAAACCATAGCTCCTATAGTCGCTACCGCCATAAGAAAATTCTCATCAAATACCTGACGATTTAATATACCTTTTCCCGCTTTGCGCAGGATGTCATAACCAATCACAAAATAAGGTACTAAATAACAAATAACCTGAAGCGGCAGCGGTAAGGTTATCGAAAAAAACAGGATGGACAATGCCACAATAAGAACCGCTGACAAGATAATTCGATGCAATACATTCTTCTGTTTCTTTGTCATAATACTTCACCTCTCCTTTAAGAGCCGCTTGCGGCAGCTTCTTTCGGATACTTTGCATGGAAAAAGAACCTCATTACAGATAGATCTCGCAATCATCCTCCACCTTCTTACAATTTTTCAATGCCTGCTGCATAACCGCATCCACATCCGCACCATCCTCAAACTCCACTTTCAACTTCAATGTCATAAAGCTCAAAGATGCATCCTTTACACCTGCGGTATCTTTCACTGCCTGCTCCATCTTTGCTGCACAGTTTGCACAATCCACTTCTACTTTGTATGTTTTCTTCATTTTTTCTTCCTTTCTTTTTCACTTAATTTCATTTTTTATCAAAACAGGAAAGAACCCTGATTTCGAACTTACTATTCTTCCACATGCTCCATACCCATGCTGAGCATATTTCTTACATGATCATCATCCAGCGCATAAAAAATAATCTTCCCTTCCCTGCGGAACCTGACCAACTTTGCATCTTTTAAAATACGAAGCTGATGACTGACTGATGACTGACTTAAATTCAGAATCTGCGCAATATCACCCACACACAATTCACTCTCAAACAATGCATAGAGAATTTTGATCCGGGTAGAATCCCCGAATACCTTGAACAATTCCGCCAGATCATACAGATATTCATCTTCCGGCTGGGCAGCTAACACCCGCCTCACTACATCTTCATGAGCAGCAAGAAATTCACTCTGATTTTCGTTTGTCTGTGCCATAAAAACCTCCTTTGCTTTTTATATGAACGTTTCTTCATTTGTTCATTTGAACACATTCAATTATATTCATATGTATCACTATTGTCAACCCATTTTTACACAATTCCGGTTTATCGCTCTGACAAGGGGCTGTGGCTCCGGGGGTTTTGGGGATTGTGATGCTGACAGATTGTCCCCAGGAGCTGATTGAAAATCTGCGACAGTAATTTTCGGTTTACTGATACAACATTTGTATAAAAACCCAAAGAAGTGGCTCCGGCTTGTTTCGGGAATTTTCAGTCTTGAGAAAACCCAGGGAATCTAG
>CAYRZL010000007.1:42318-58785 GCA_964428795.1 uncultured Lachnospiraceae bacterium
GTGGCTCCGGCTTGTTTCGGGAATTTTCAGTCTTGAGAAAACCCAGGGAATCTAGTACAATAGAGCAATCATGAGGAGGTACATTATGAGTAATATAAAAGACATCAGCCTTGCCCCATCCGGGGAACATAAAATTGACTGGGTTCGGAAAAACTGCCCTCTTCTTCGCAGTCTGGAGGAGGAATTTTCTGTTTCAAAACCATTTGCAGGAGTGCGCATCGCCCTCTCCATTCACCTGGAAGCAAAGACCGCATACCTGTGTAAAGTATTAGCTGCCGGCGGTGCCGAAATGTACATTACAGGCAGCAATCCGTTGTCTACGCAGGATGACGTGGCTGCCGCTCTTGTAGCCGCCGGTTTGAATGTATATGCTTGGTATGACTGCACACCGGAAGAATATGAAATGCATATTACCAGTGTTTTGGAGCATAACTGTAATATCATCATTGATGACGGCGGCGATCTGGTGCATATGCTGCATACAAAAATGTCAGATAAGATCCCGTATGTGATTGGCGGCTGCGAGGAAACAACCACAGGCATTATCCGTCTGATGGCAATGGCGAAAAACGGTGAATTGCAGTTTCCAATGGTTATGGTAAACAATGCCGACTGCAAACATCTTTTTGATAACCGCTACGGTACCGGACAGTCCGTATTTGACGGTATCAACCGCACTACAAACCTGATCGTAGCAGGGAAATATGTGGTAGTAGCCGGATATGGCTGGTGTGGAAAAGGTGTTGCCATGCGTGCGAAGGGTCTTGGCGCCAAAGTCATTGTTACCGAGATCGATCCGATCAAAGCCATCGAAGCCGTCATGGACGGTTTTGAAGTAATGCCTATGAAGGAAGCTGCAAAAATTGGCGATTTCTTTATCACGGTGACCGGATGTGCCGGCGTCATTGACGAAGAAGATTTCCGAGAGATGAAAAACGGTGCAATCCTTTGCAATGCAGGACACTTTGACGTGGAAATCGACATGAAACGTCTTAGGGAGATCGCACTGGACACCATTGACCAGAGGAAAAATATCGTTGGTTATCAGATCAGCGCAGATACATGGATCTATGTGCTGGCGGAAGGACGTCTGGTAAATCTGGCTGCCGGAGACGGACATCCCGCCGAGATCATGGATATGAGCTTTGCCATTCAGGCACTCAGCGCAAAATATCTGGTAGAACATAAAGGAGATTTGAACGAAAGACTGATCAGCGTTCCCCGGGAGGTTGATTTGGAGGTTGCTCATCGCAAGCTGCATTTCCTCGGACTTAAAATCGATACCCTGACCCCGGAGCAAAAGGCTTATCTGGATTCGTCCGCAGTGTAAGTTATGTCAGAGAAGAATAAAAATTTAATTATCGATATCATAATTGAAATATTTGCAAATATGCTGATTGCAGCCCTGCTGGTTGCTGTACTCTGTGGTTTCGGCTATGCCCTGATCTACATCCGCGGCTCATCCACCGGCGGTTCGGACTTTATTACCATGGTGATCAAAGCCTTTAAGCCGAACCTGAATATGGGAACCATTACATTTATCTTTGATGCGGTATTTATTCTGATCTCCGTATGTTTCTTCCCGGATCTGGAATCACTGGTCTATGGATTTGTCATCAATTTCATTACGGCAAAAGTGGTGGACAAGGTGATCCTCGGTCAAAACTCCGGCCGTATGGCTCTTAGCTGGCAGCACA
Organism: uncultured Lachnospiraceae bacterium; assembly: GCA_964428795.1. GTDB lineage: Bacteria > Bacillota > Clostridia > Lachnospirales > Lachnospiraceae > CAYRZL01. The sequence goes on from CAYRZL010000007.1 coordinate 44,016, forward strand.
AAGGATATACCAGATCAGACGTGCGGTAAAAGAAACAGACCCTCATTCCTTTGTGATCCTGGTGGATACCCATGAAGTGCACGGAGAAGGCTTCCGTATCACTACGGTTGCCGGAGACAAGTGATCACTCATCCCAAAAATTTCCGTTTAAACATGACATATATGTTAAACATGACATATATGTAAAAAGACGACAGAAACCAGTAAAAGTCTCTGTCATCTTTTTTATTTTTTCGTTTCGCTATATATTCATTTCCGGATTTGCCTGCTGTACTGCAACATTTAACGCCAGCATCTTTTCATCCAGATCAGACACCGCTCTGGCACAATCCTGCAATTCTCCCAAAATATAATCCGGTACATTTCCCTCAAACTTATAATTGATCTTGTGCTCCAGACTTGCCCAAAAATCCATGGCAATCGTGCGAATCTGAATTTCCACCTTTACCCGAAGCTCCCTGTCGCTGAGAAAAATCGGAATTGTCACCAGCATATGATAGCTGCGATAACCGCTGGGTTTAGGATTTTTAATATAATCCTTCACCGAAAGTACAGTCAGATCTTTCTGTTTTCCTATCATCTCCGCAATCCGGTAAATATCAGAAGTAAAAGAACACACGATACGGATTCCCGCAATATCGTTAATATATTTTACCATATTGTCCAGATTAGGTTCTTTTCCATGCCGGATCAGCTTTTTCACTATACTTTCCGGTTCTTTTATTCTGGATTTTATATATTCGATCGGGCTGTAATTATGTTTGAACTTAAATTCCTCACTCAGCACATCCATCTTGGCGCGGGTCGCCTTCAATGCCGAAGTGTACAAAAACGTAAGTTTTTCCCAGCTATCCACATTATCTGTAAAAGTCGTTTGCGTATCCATCATTTCCCTCCAAAAACTAGCAGAGATATCCCTTGCGCTTTAATTCCCTCTCAATATCATCCAGCACAGCCTCATTTTCAGCCTCCACGGTATGATAATGATTTCCTCCCGTCAGTTCTTTCAACGGTTTTGCCGGTTTTTCCTCAAGCCGGACAACGAACTCATCCACGTCTCTCCGGTTTTTTAAAATCAGATCTACGGTAATCTGCCCATAAATGTCATGCTCCACCACAACGTCCCGGACAGTTCCTCCATAATCCACAATGGTATATAACTCATCCCTGATTTCGCTGTCATCATGGCATACATGCATACTGCGCTTTGCGCTGTTTGTATGCTGCAGCGGATCGTACAACACATACCCTTTATTTGTGCTGAGTATATTTTTATCCGTAGCCCGCAGCAGGGCGATATCCTGTACAATCACCTGCCTGCTGACGCCAAATTTTCTCGCAAGCTCCGCTCCCGAGCAAGGCGCATCACTTTGATTCAGCGTAATTAAAATCTGCTCTCTTCTGCTATCGCCTTCCATACCCTAATCCTCCTCCAGAATCTGTAATTCCAGATAGTCAAAATCAATTTCCTCGATAAAATTATCCTGATAAAATCTGGCCTTCGCGCGCCGTTTAAACTCTTCGATCGTGGCATCCAGCCATATCGGTTTGCCCAAATCAAAGGTATAACATATTTCTTCCAGCCCCCGAAAGACCTTATGCGTTCGTGTATCGTCACTGTCATCGGTAATCGTTATATCATCTACCAAATGATTATCTTTCCAAATTTTGCCCCATAGCCGCATGCGGGTACTCCCTCCTACTGTTTTTAACGGTTCTGTCTGCTGACTTCATACATCAATAACGCTGCTGCAATGGCGGCATTCAGAGATTCCACCTGTCCCTCCATAGGAATGCGTACCCATGCATCTGCCTGATCTGCCATTTCTTTCGTCAGTCCGTTTCCTTCATTGCCGATCATCAGGGCCGCTGATGACGTATAATCTACCTTTGTATAATCCCGGCTGCCCTCCAGATGTGCGGCAAACACTTTTACCCCATTGTATTTCAAACAATCCAGCGATGCCTTCAGATCATCGGTCACAAAAAACGGAATCCGGTAAATGCTGCCCATCGTAGAGCGTATCGTCTTTGGATTAAATAAATCCGCTGTCGTCTGATCCATGAGCACTCCCGTAATTCCGGCTCCCTCCCCGGTACGGATCATAGTCCCCAGATTGCCCGGGTCCTGAATATTTTCCAGCACCAGCACAAATGCCCTTTTTCCATTACCGTCATTTCGATAAAAATCCGCCTCGCTATAAACCGGAATCTTCACCACACAGAGGATTCCCTGAGGTGTGCGGGTATCCGAAACATAATCAAATACCTCGTCACTGAGCAATTCATACGTTCTGCCCTTCAGCATCTTCTGATGTGCAACATTATTAAAAAAGGTGGCAGATACATAGATCGCCTTCACCCAGTCTTTTGGAGCCTCCTGAAACATTTTTATACCTTCCACCAGAAAAAGTCCTTCTTCCCTGCGAAGCTTTGCTTTTTTCTTTAATTGTACCAGCTTTCGTACCTGGGCATTTCCTGTACTGACAATCATCTTTCGCCGCTCCCTACTAAATTGTATTAAAAATTATACACTAAACCATTCAAAATGAAAAGACAAAAATGACAGAAAGGAACCCGATTCCTCTCTGCCATTTATCTCATTCCCTTATTTTCTTTTAAATTGCAAGATTTCTTCCGATCTCATACTGATATTCCGGCAGCTCTTTTTTCATTGCCAAAGCCTCATCAATATCAAAATTCACAAAATCTCCGGCACGATAACCTACCACACGGTTTGATTTGCCCTCGCACAGCAAATCCACCGCAATGGCTCCCATCGTAGACGCATATACACGGTCTTTACAGGTTGGACTGCCTCCGCGCTGCATATGACCAAGAATGGTGGCCCTTGCTTCCATTCCGGTAGCTGCCTCGATACGGCGCGCCATACTGGTAGAATGCCCGATTCCCTCTGCATTGATAATGATAAAGTGTTTTTTACCCTTTTGTCTGTTCTCTACAATACTGTCAACAAGACGCTGCTCGTCATAGTCGTATTTCTCCGGGATCAGAATCTCCTCCGCACCATTTGCAATACCGCACCACAATGCAATATATCCTGCATCACGCCCCATTACCTCGATAATACTGCAGCGCTCATGAGATGTGGATGTATCACGGATCTTATCAATCGCCTGCATAGCTGTATTTACTGCGGTATCAAATCCGATGGTATATTCCGTACACGCAATGTCCAGATCGATGGTTCCCGGAAGTCCGATGGTATTCACTCCCAATGCGGCAAGCTTTTGCGCTCCCCGGAAAGATCCGTCTCCGCCAATGACAATAACGCCCTCAATGCCATGCTTTTTGCAGATCTCTGCCGCCTGCTTCTGACCTTCCTCCGTCATAAACTCCATACAGCGCGCTGTCTGTAAAATCGTACCGCCCCGCTGAATTATATCAGATACATGATACGCCTCCATATCAAAAATATCCTCTGCCAATAAGCCTGCATAACCTCTGCGGATACCTTTTACTTTTCTTCCTTTTGAAATTGCCTGGCGAACCACTGCACGAATCGCCGCATTCATTCCCGGTGCATCACCGCCGCTTGTCAATACTCCGATTGTCCGGATTTCTTTTGCCATGCCCCAATCCTCCTTTTATCCTAAATAGAGTCTATACATTCCCAATCCACATTAGTCTACTATTTTTTCCCAACTTTTTCAATGGGCTTTTCTAAAACTTTGACATTTTTTTCACCAAGTTTTTGATTTAATGCAGAAATCAAACCTGCATCCGCATTTACGCTCCTGTTTGGAGGCAATTTTTTGAATTTTCGTGTGGAAGAAATATAAATAACAACCTGATCCGTTCCGTCAGACTGCCGAAGTGCCCGCTCCAGCTCTTCTTCCTTTTCCTCGTAAGCCTCCATCGTTTCAAACTGCAGCCACAGTTCCCGCTTTGTATCGTCAAAAGAATAAATGCGCTCACATATAAGCTTACCGTTTTTCTCGTCCTCCAGAGCCGCACGCCCCTTCACAAACACCTTTGCATCCGTCTCCATGAGATGATGATAACGCTCATAATCCTTTGGAAATACGATGATCTCCACAACTCCGTACAGATCCTCCAGCGTCAGAAACGCCATTGTTTTATTATTTTTTGTATACTTGATGGTCTTTGCAATGATCATACCGCCCACCATGACCGTCTGTCCATCTGTCAGTCTGGTTGCTTTTGTCTCCTCATCCAACACAAAATCCAGCGTTGTATTAGAAATATTCCGGCTCCACTTTTCTTCATATTCTTCCAACGGATGACCGCTGATATACACACCCAGAACTTCCTTTTCCATGGCAAGCATCTCTTCCCTGTCAAATTCTCCGCAGTCCGGCATACACACTTCAAACGCCTTTTTATCCTCCTCTGCGGCAAAATCAAACAGCGTCATCTGCCCTGCCATAGAATTTTTCTTTTCCTGATTCAGACCATCCAGAATCAGCGGGAATACCTGCGTTTTTTGTTTTCTGGTTCCCTCCAGATTATCCATCGCTCCTGCCTTGATAAAATTTTCAACAGCTCTCCGGTTCATTTCCCTGCCATTCATCCGGGTCAGAAAATCTTTCAGACTACGAAACGGCCCGTTTGCCCGACGCTCTTCTATGATCGTCTCGATGACCGGACGTCCGACGCTCTTAATGGCAGACAAGCCATAACGGATCGCATTTCCGGAAACAGAAAAACCGCTCTCTCCCTCATTGATATCCGGTGATAACACCGTGATCCCCATCTGCCGGCAGGTCATGATATACTCGGATACCTTACTGGAATTATCAATGACAGAGGTCATCAAAGCCGCCATAAAAGCAACCGGATAATAATATTTCAGATATGCAGTCTGATAGGATACCACCGCATAGGCTGCCGCATGGGATTTGTTAAACGCATACTTTGCGAAATCTGTCATTTCATCATAAATGCGGTTTGCAACAGACTCCTCGATCCCATTGGCAATACAGCCCGGCACGCCCTCCTCCGGATTACCATACACAAAATTCTGGCGTTCCTTTGCCATCACAGAAGCCTTCTTTTTGCTCATGGCACGCCGCACAAGATCGCTCCGGCCCAATGTATAGCCCGCCAGATCACGCACGATCTGCATAACCTGCTCCTGATACACGATACAGCCATAGGTAGGAGAAAGAATCGGCTCCAGCTGAGGGCACTCGTATGTCACCTGGGCGACATCATTTTTACCCTTGATATAGGCCGGAATAAAGTCCATCGGTCCCGGACGGTACAGAGAAATACCTGCTATGATATCTTCCAGACTCTCTGGTTTCAGCTCTTTCATAAAGCTCTTCATCCCGGCGCTCTCCAACTGGAATACTCCGTCCGTTTTTCCGGTTCCGAGAGACTCAAATACCGCCGGATCATCATAATCCAGATGATCCATATCAACGACGATGCCCTGACTCTGCTCTACCAGCTTCACTGCGTTCTGAATTACCGTCAATGTACGCAGTCCAAGAAAATCCATTTTCAGCAGACCCAGTTCTTCCAGCGTCGTCATTGTAAACTGGGTGGTGATAGAACCGTCCGAGGCTCTGGAAAGGGGGACATATTCATCCACGTCCTTCTGACTGATCACAACCCCCGCCGCATGCATGGAGGTATGTCTCGGCAGACCTTCCAGACGCTTTGACATGTCAATGAGTTTTCGCACCGTCTCATCCGTTTCATACTGAGCACGCAGCTCCTGATTCATGATCAATGCCTTTTCTATCGTAATGCCCAGTTCATTCGGAATACTTTTCGCAATATTATCCACATAAGCATAAGGCAGATCCATGACACGTCCCACATCCCGGATCACACCTCTTGCAGCCAATGTACCAAAGGTGACTATCTGAACCACACGGTCTTTTCCATACTTGCGCACCACATAATCAATGACTTCCTGCCTGCGCTCAAAACAAAAATCAATATCAATATCCGGCATGGAAACACGTTCCGGATTTAAAAAACGCTCAAACAGCAGATTATAGCGTATCGGATCTATATTTGTGATACCAAGAGTGTAGGATACCAGACTTCCTGCCGCACTTCCCCTTCCGGGTCCTACCATAATATCATGCTCTCTTGCAAACCGGATAAAATCCCATACAATCAGAAAATAATCCACATAGCCCATCTTTTCAATGACAGACAGTTCATAAGAAAGCTTCGGCTTTAATTCCTCATATTTTTCAGGATAACGCTGCTTTAATCCCTCATAACAAAGCTTGTTCAAATATTCCCACGACGTATAACCATCCGGCACGTCAAATTTCGGCAATTTTGTCACGCCAAATTCAATCTCCACATGACAACGGTCCGCAATTTTCTGTGTATTCTCAATTGCCTGCTGTGCATACGGAAACAGCTTTCTCATCTCTTCTTCCGATTTTACATAATATTGACCGCCCTCGTACCGCATACGGTTTTCATCTGCCAGCTTCTTTCCGGTCTGAATGCAAAGCAGAATGTCGTGAGGCTCTGCATCCTCCGCCATCGTATAATGAACATCGTTGGTCACTGCCAGCTCAATCCCCAGATCCTGACTCATACGCACAAGCTGCTGATTTACCGTAGCCTGCGCAGGAATCCCGTGATCCTGCAATTCCAAAAAGAAGTTGCCTTTTCCAAAGCAGTTTTCCAGACGGAGCGCCGCTTCTTTTGCCTCCTCATACATGCCGCGCTGAAGATAACGCGGGATTTCTCCTGCAAGGCAGGCAGACAGGGCAATGATACCCTCATGATACCGCTCTAACACTTCCATATCCACCCGGGGACGATAGTAATAGCCCTCCACAAATCCCTTTGACACGATTTTCATTAAGTTGCTGTAACCCGTATTATTTTCTGCCAGGAGAACCAGATGATAATACCGGTCCTCACCGCTGACACGTTCCCTGTCAAAACGGGAGTTTGGCGCCACATACACCTCACAGCCCAGAATCGGATTGATCCCCGCCGCCTTTGCAGCACGATAAAAATCAATCACTCCATACATAACACCGTGGTCGGTGATAGCCGCCGCCGTCATGCCAAGCTCTTTTACCCGGGCCACATATTCTGTTATCTTATTCGAACCGTCCAGCAGACTGTATTCTGTATGGACATGCAGGTGTGCAAATGCCATTTCCGTTCTCCTTTTTATCTCCTGTTTAACCGTACTCTCACTCAGTGTATTCAGTATAGCATATATTTCACCCGGATTCCACACTCCCAATTGTTTTTTCAAATTACACATGCTATAATAGTACACTCATCAAGCAAAGTAAATTTATAAGGAGGCATTTATATGGGCTATTTATATAAGACAAAAGGAACCTGCTCCACCCTGATTGAAGTGGAACTGAACGGAAATGTTATAAAAAATGTAAAATTTACCGGTGGATGCAACGGTAATCTAAAAGCGATTCCAAAACTGGTGGAAGGTCTGACGGTAGAACAGGTAGAAGAAAAACTGACTGGAATCTCCTGCTCCGGACGCCCTACTTCCTGTGGTGACCAGCTTGCAAAAGCATGCCGCGCAGCCTATGAAAACAGTATAAAATAAACCTGAGCATTATAAAATAATACTTAAATGGGTTTGTTTCTTCTTAATTATCAGACAATTTTAATTTTTTTTAATTATTTTCAAAATACATGTTGACAAACTCCCAATTAGCAGATATAATAAACTCAACAAAAGACAGGAGGTACGGTCCAATGAAAATATAACTTTTTTATCGGACGCTACATCATAAACAGGAGGTACGGTCCAATGAAAATATAACTTTTTTATCGGACATTACATCATAAACAGGAGGTACAGTCCAATGAGAATTTAATTTTTCAACCGGACACGATATTATGAACAGGAGGTACGGTCCAATCAAAATTTAAATTTTTTAACGGACAAAAATCTAAGAACAGGAGGTACGGTCCAAAGGATACTTAATATTTATATTTAAGAATTGAGTTAATGAAAAAAATCTTTTGAAAAGGAGTATCATCCATTGGAAATTATAGTTTAATTGGCTGCATCAGATGAGAGAGTCGGATGCAGCCTTTTATGTTGCCATGTATCCAAAGGAAAGCTCCGGTGGAGGTTTTCTTTGGTTGCCCTTTTTGTTTATAAAAAGTTTATAATTTTTCATTGTTTTACCGTTGACATTCCCTCTCTTTACATGTAATGTTATCCCATGATGTGGTTTTAAAAACTACTTATAATCGACAAAATTACCACATCAATTATCTGGAGAGGAAATATATTGTATGAAAGAAATTATTATTGCAACAGAAACCGGCTCCGATCTGCCTCAAGCGCTGGTTGATCGATACCAAATTCAAGTTGTTCCCATGCATGTCGTTATGGAGGATGTAGATTATGCGGATGGCAGTATTCCGGTAGACCATATCTACGCTTATCACAACCGCATCAAAAAAATTCCCACCACTTCTGCCACCAACGTAGGCGAATATATCGATTTTTATACGTCCCTTCGAAAAGAACATCCGGATGCTGTGATTTATCATATGGCATATACTTCCAAAGCATCCTGCACCTATCAGAATGCCGAGATTGCCCTGCGAAAATTTGACAATGTGTATCTGATCGATACACTGAACGTCTCCGGCGGATGTACCGCCCATATCATGAAGGCGCTTCAGATCATCCGGGAACATTTAGCAAAAGATGCCGAGCCGGATTATCAGGCGATTGCTGATGAGATCCAGGATTGCGCACACCGCGTCTGCTGCAGCTTTATTCCGGGCAATCTGGATTACCTGAAGGCCGGCGGACGGGTATCCAACGCCGCTTATCTGGGTGCAACGATCCTGCAGTTAAAACCGCTGATAGAAATAATAGACGGTAAGCTGATCGCTGCAAAAAAATATCGCGGAAAAATTGAAAATCTGGTAGATAAGTATATGGAAAATTTTGTACAGAAACATGATTTAGAAAAGGACTGCCTCTATCTGCTGTACTCCAAGGGTCTTTCTCAGAAAGCGCTGGATCGTATGGCAGAGAACGCGGTAAGGTTTGGTTTCAAATCTTACGAATATGTACAGACCGGTTGTGTCATCAGTACTCACAGCGGTCCGGGAGCCATCGGACTTGCCGGAGTAGCAAAAGCATAAATTTGTTTTTTATATCAGCATGCGAAAGAAACCTCCACCAGAGCTTTCTTTCGTATGCCTGACAACAGAGAGCTTCACCCCAAACAGAGGTGAAGCCTTTTTTATTTACTCCAGATTCAGCTTTTTCTTCAGGAAGAAGTTTGCGATCAGGAAATATGCCACCGCAAATATCAGACTAATGATCAGATCAAGAATCATCATTCTATCTAAAATCGATCCAAACGAAATAGACGTTTGAACTACGCTCATCTCAAACACATCCCATACGGACGGGGTACTTCTCAGGCTCAAGCCCACGGAAATCACATTGTATACGATCACAAATATGATAAATGTCAAAAAACTAAACAGAACCTTATGCTTATAAAAACTTCCCCCAACTGCCATAGCTGCATATGCAGCGAGTATTATACGCACAGTCTCTACAATTCCGGCAAAAATCAGTAATACGATCCATGCTGCACTCACATCAATCGCTTCATACATATACTGTAATATATAGCGAACCTCTTCCACATTACCAAAACCGATGAGCATCAACAAAAAGAATGAAATCATTGCTATTGCTCCTGCAATCACGATCCAGATAAACGCAGCAATCGTCTTGGATGTAACATGCATCCAAGTAGGAACCGGCAGCGTATGCATCAGATATCCCTCACCGCACAACATATTCTGATAAAAACGCTGTACGATCATGGTAGCAGTTACAATCACCAGGGCAATATTCAAAAGCACATATATCATCAGCATAATCACAGATGCGATATTCAGATGATCCATATCCAGACTTCCGCGAAACATCAATCCGGTGATAATTGCCAGAATCAATACCGCAGCATCCAGAATCAAAAATAGTCTTCCTACTGATTTCATCTCATATTTTAATAATTTCTTTAACATCTGAACACCTCCCGGAAATACATATCTACAGATTTCCCTTCCGTTTCCCGTATCTCATCTACTCCTCTCTGGCAGATCACACTTCCCCGATTCAAAAAAATCACTTCATCCAAAATCTGCTCAATATCTGCAATCAGATGGGTAGAAATCAAAACCGTCGAATCCTCTGAATAATTTCGAATAATCGTATTTAAGATATAATCTCTTGCCGCCGGATCAACACCTCCAATGGGCTCATCCAGAAAATAAATATCCGCCCTGCGGCTCATGGCAAGCACCAGTTGAACCTTCTCTTTATTTCCTTTGGACAATGCTTTTAGTCGATCCGTTCCCATAATATGAAGCTGCGCCAGCATATCCACTGCTTTGTTATAATCAAAGTCCTCATAAAAATCGCAGTACATATCTAACAGATTCTGCACATTCATCCAATTCGGCAGATAATTTGCATCCGGCAGATAAGAAGTCCTTGCTTTCGTCTCCGGTCCGGGAGCACACCCATTGATCAGCAACGCCCCTCCGGATGGCTGCAATAATCCATTTGCGATTTTTAACAGCGTCGTCTTTCCGCTTCCGTTTGGTCCCAGCAAGCCTACAATTTTTCCTTTTTCCAGAGAAAACGTCACATCATGCAATGCGGTCTTTTCTCCAAATTTTTTTCCAAGTCCCACACACTCAAAAACCTGACTCATGAATGCTCTCCCTCCTTCAATTCTTCCAAAATCAACATAATTTCTTCTCTCGTGTAACCAATTTCTTCCATCTGGCTGATAAATTGTCTGGTCACATCTATTCCCTTCTGTTTTCTCATACGCTGAATCATCTCCTCATCCTCCGTCACAAATCGTCCATTTGTCCGCTGTGCATATACAAGCCCTGTTCGTTCCAGCTCTGCCAATGCCTTTTGCATCGTGTTAGGATTTACCTTCGCCTCACCTGCCAGCTCTCTCACGGTCTGCAATTTACTTCCCGGCGGATATTCACCCTTAATAATGCGTGCCTGTATCTGCTCGACCAACTGCACATATATGGAACGCCCATCATCAAATGTCCATCCCATTCCCACAATCCCCCTTTCTCTTCTCTTTTTGTTGTATTATTGTACTGTTGTACTATCTAAATAATACAATAATACAACATTGCACATATGTCAATACCTTTTTTCTTGTTAAATAGGTGAAAAATCAAGAATATCTGCATAAATAGAATACTTATGTACGCAATGCTGAATAGCCCCTTTGCAAAACGTAGGCTAATAGAAATGACAATGCTTAAAATGGCATAATTATCGCTCTGACGGTAGGCTGTGGCGCCGATTATTTTGGGGGAGTGAAGCATCGTCCGAATGTGCGGGCTAGGATGGAAGAGACATATTTTATTTTCAATCTCGCTGCACTGGATTTTGCTCAGAAGGGGATTTTGAATCCTTTTATTTGCGCCTGCGCTGCAAAAATGGGTTGCTGCTCGGCGCATTTGATTCAAAATCCCCTTCTGGAAAAATCAACGTGCATCTCACAAGAAAAGAAAATATGTCTCTTCCATTCCTCCCCGCCGGACGATGCATTTACGTTGCCAAGCATACGAAAGACATCTCCGATGGAGATTTCTTTTCGTGCCGGAAAATTGAGACGTAACCGAAAATCAGAGACGTAAATTTTCACCCTGGCAAACCTTTCGCACATAACAGCGGAGAAACCGCATAAATTTGTTTCAGCAAAATCCTGAAATGATATTTTTTATGATCTCCATGGATTTCTCCATTCCTTCCAGCGTAACATGCTCATATATTCCGTGAAACGCATATCCGCCGGTTCCCAGATTCGGGCATGGCAGTCCGCGATAGCTCAGGCACGCACCGTCCGTACCACCCCGGATCGGACAAATATCTTCTGTTACGCCAGCCTTCCTGCAAGCCTCCATCGCCAGATCCACCAGCCATTTGCAGGGTTCGATCTTCTCCCGCATATTACGGTAAGATTCCGTGATTTCCAGCTCCACTTTTCCGGCACCGTACTTCTCATTCATCTGTGCAGCAATATCACGCAGCAGCTCTTCCCTTTTTATGATTCCTTCCGCATCAAAATCACGGATCAGGTATTTCATGACCGTCTGTTCCACGCATCCCTCAAAGCTCATCAGATGATAAAAGCCCTCATACTTTTCCGTATGCTCCGGCCGGTCACGCTCCGGCAAAAGGCTGTGAATCTCCATGCCGATCTGCTGGGAGTTTACCATAATATCTTTTGCATCACCTGTATGTACGCCCACACCATGAATGGTAAATACTGCGGAGGAAGCGTTAAAGTTTTCATACTGGATTTCTCCCTCTTTGCTTCCATCCAGCGTAAAAGCATAATCTGCGCCGAAATCCTCCAGATTCAGAAGCTCCGCTCCGCTTCCGATCTCCTCATCCGGAGTAAATGCAACACAAATCTTTCCATGCGGTATTTTGTTTTGCAGCATATCCTCCGAAATACTCATAATAATAGCAATACCCGCTTTATCATCCGCCCCCAGAAGCGTAGTTCCATCCGTAGTGATCAGAGTACGTCCCTTCAGATTTTTGAGATGGGGAAATTCTGACCTCTGCAGAGTTTGTCCGCTGCTGCCCAGGGCAACATCTCCTCCGTCATAACGTTCAATGATCTGAGGCTTTACGTCTTTCCCGGAGCATTCCGGGGAAGTATCCATATGGGCAATCAATCCCAGCGCAGGTACATCCTCATATCCCTCCGCAGCCGGAATACTCCCATACACATAACCGTGCTCATCCATTCTGGCGTCTGAAATACCAAGCTCCTTCATTTCATCTACGAGCAGATATGCCAGATCCAATTCTCTGGATGCGGATGGTATCGTACTGCTGTCCTCATCACTGGTCGTCCATACAGATACATATTTTAAAAATCTTTCTTTTATATTCATAGCGAACCTCCCAAACTCATTCTGTTATTTCCCGAATCACATGATGTCCCAGCCATTTGCCGCTGCGGTATCTGATGGAAAACAGCAGTCCCCGGACTGCCCAGTCGGTAAACATACCGATCCATACCGCCATCGGCCCCATATGAAACTGACGCACTAAAAATATACAAAACGCGACACGGAACACCCACATGGACACCGTGGATACGATCATGGAGAATTTTACATCCCCCGCTGCCCGCAGGCCATATGCCGGAATAAATCCAAGCACCCAGACCAGCGGCTTTACAATAGTGATCACCGTCATCATTTGAATGCACATGGCTGCACTCTCCGCTTCCATGCCGCCCAATATGGTTACCGGTCTGGTCAGTGCAAGAATCAAAAGGCACCCGATCACCATGACGATCTCTGAATAAATCGTCAGCTTCTTTATGTAATATTTTGCCTCATCCACCCGGCCCGCACCCATGCACCGGCCTACCACAGTCATCAGACCGATACCGATACCAATGGCAGCAATACCATTCATCATTTCCAGCATGATCGTCATGGCCTGAGCGGCGATCGCCGTAGTTCCCATAGTGGATACGGTAGACTGGATCGCAAGCTTTCCAAACTGGAACATTCCATTTTCGATACCGGAGGGGATTCCCACTGCCAGTACCATACCGATCAACCGGAAATCCGGTCTGATCTTCAGATAATGATTGATCACAATGATCTGTTTTGGTTTCCGCTGGAAATACAAAACGACCACTGCACAGAAAATACGGGAACCAAGTGTGGAAAGTGCGGCTCCCATAACACCCATATCCAGTCCGAAGATCATGACCGCATTTCCCACGATATTTAAAATATTTGAGATCACCGATACGGTCATAGGAAATCTGGAATTGCCTTCTGCCCTAAAAAAGGAGGCACTGGCATTGTACAGCGCCAGAAACGGATAGGACAAAGCAGTGAGCGAAAAATAGATGAGAGAATTACTCATAACATCTGCTTCGACACTTCCGAAGATCAGGCGCAGCAAGGGTGCCCGCAGGATCAGAAAACATGCGGTCAATCCGATAGAAATTACAAAGGTTGCCAAAAGTACCTGTCTGGCTGATCTGTTGGCTCCCTCCGGATCTTTTCTGCCCAAATACTGGGAGCAGACGATCGTTCCGCCTGCCGCCAGGGCAACGAACACCTGAATCACCAGATTGTTGATGGAATCCACCAGCGAAACAGCGGAGATAGCGGCACTTCCCACATTGCTGACCATCATGGTATCCACGGTTCCCATGAGACAGTTCAAAAGCTGTTCGATCATCAAAGGAACAAGCAGTAATCTCAAATCATGATTTGAAAATATATGTACCTGATCATTCGTTTGCGTTTTTCGCAGCTGCATAAGCGTCCTCCTCATGTTTTGCAGGTGTCAGTATATTGAAGGCAACAGCGCCCAGAAGCACCATGCCGACAAAGGTGACCGCCACAATTCCGATCTGACGCCTTGCCGGAGGTCTGTGTTCCTTGATGCACTGCATGATCAACACGAAAATCGGCGATGTATATTGAAGTACAATGGCATTCGCCGCTGTAGTCATCTTGTTTGCCAACACATACAGAGTTGTCACTACCGCAAGCCCTATCGCTGCACAGATCACAGTGCGGTTTATTTTTATACGGAAGCTGCGCCTTACCGCCACAAACAAAATAAATGCCAGTAAAGACCGGATTCCATTGAGTACAATACCATTCCATGGCACAAATTTAACCAGCAGGCCGCCCGTAGACCAGATCATAGACGCTGCCAGTATGTACAGATTTCCTTTGA